>CAYTXN010000320.1:0-3910 GCA_964441195.1 uncultured Limnohabitans sp. | reverse complement strand
CAAATTATAAACAGATGAAATGCATTTTTAAACCTTTGAAAAATACAATGATTCGGAAAAAATTGTAATTTGAATCAGATAAATTCAAATAACCTCATGAAAAAGCTTTTTCCTTCTCTCTTTCTCCTGGCCTTTTTTTCGTTACAGTCTAGTTTTGGTTTTCAGACCAGCGCATTATTTCAAACTGACGATCCTCTTACCATAAAAATGTCATTTTCGATCAAGGATCTTCGAAAAAATACCAACGATACTACCTATATGGATTCTTTTCTGATGATAGAATCCAGTCCTGGAGCTTGGGATACTATTCCATTAGAAATGAGGACTCGGGGTAATTTTCGTTTGGACAATTGCTATTATCCGCCAATCAGATTCAAATTCAAGAATAAAAAGATCAACGGAACCGTATTTGAAAAAAATAAAAGCCTGAAACTGGTAATGCCTTGCCAAAAAGGAAAAGGTGCGGATTCATTTATTGGTAAGGAATTCTTGGCCTATCAGCTGATGGAAGATATTACGCAATATTATTTTGATACACGATTGGTCAATCTAAAATTTATTAACCTAGACGACAGAAAGGCTGAGGAGATTGAACTTTTGGGTTTTTTAATACAAGACGATGATGAAGTAGCCGACCGATTTGGTGGAAAGATTGTCGAAGGAAGGAAAATTCTACCGACGGTCATGCAGGACTCAGCTACGATAAGACAGGATTTTTTCCAATATATGATAGGGAATACTGACTTTTCAACACTTTTCCTTCATAACCAGAAAGTCCTTCAATTGGACGAGAAAACAGTCATTCCCTTGGCTTATGATTTTGACATGAGCGGATTGGTCAATCCGCCTTATTCTCAGGTAAGTGCTCAATTGAACATTAAATCAGTTACCGATAGATTGTACAGAGGATTTTGCAGAGATGAAGCTTTTTTCCAGGTTATCAGGCAGGAGTTTTTGGACAAAGAAGATCAGTTTTGGGGTACAGTTGACCGACAACAGCCTTACATGTCAGATGCTGATATGAAAACCACCAAAAACTTTCTGAAAGGGTTTTTTGACGTTCTAAAGAATGACCGGCTATTCAGAGATCAAGTTGTGAATGCTTGTAGAGGAAGCGATGGTTCGGTTCAAAACTAAATGTCTATATTAAAATTTTTGCATATTTTACTAAAAACAATAGTTTGTAGATTTCATTTAGCAGATTCTGCAATATCTGCTTACCTAACCTGTCGTTTTGGTTGATTTTGAATAATATGAGCTACACTCATTCCTTCATTTTTTTTCAATTGAATGAACATAACTGATTAATTTCCAACATCATTTTAAGTATAAGATGAAAAAATATCAAAAGGGTATTTTTTTAAACTTTAGCTTTTAGGGCTTAAACGAGAAGAGAAGGTATCAACCCTTTTCAATTAAATTTTTGCTTTTAATTTTTTAATTTTCCTTTTACCCAATCCTTATTTTACTAGCAACTCGTATTTCAACCCATAAAACATTTAATTTTTATGAAAAGCCGAATAAGGAAATCCAGAATCATGATCACTGTTTTCAAGGAATTTGGTATCCCGATTACGGGTTCGAGAAAGCAAAAAAGGTTTTACACCGAAATCCCAGTGGATAAGTTTTACGTAGAGGGAATTCTTTTCGAATTGGAATGTAGACTAGGTGTAATGCTTGAGGAAGAAGAAAACCAAAAGATCCATTCCCCTTTGGATGTTATTCGTTCCTTTAGAGACAAGGCTTTGGCATAGATCATAAACAGGGGAGATGATTTTTTGGTAGATTGGGATTCAAATTATCCCCAATGAAAAATTTATTTATCCTAATAGCTTTTATGCTGGGTCTTCAAACCGTAGCATTTTCCCAAGTTTCATTATTTGACGGCAAAAGCCTCTCGGGTTGGTACATGGATGTGCCAGACCTCCAGAAGGACAGTAGTTTGCGAATACCATTTATTGTAAGAGATGGTCTTTTAGTCAGCCTTGGGAATCCTCAAGGCCATTTAATTTCAGAGAAAAGCTACGAAAACTATATTTTGGAATTTGAATATCGATTTGCAGGAGAACCCGGAAATTGTGGTGTTTTGGTTCATGCCTCTGAACCAAGAGCGCTTTATGGGATGTTTCCCAAATCAATTGAGGTGCAGATGATGCACAGCAATGCTGGAGATTTTTGGTGCATTCAGGAAAATATCCAAGTGGATGATATGGAAAAAAGACGTGGTCCAAAAAAGAATTGGGGTGTGACTGAAGGCAAGGAACGGCGAGTAAAGAATCTAACGGACAATTCAGAAAAGCCGCTAGGGGAATGGAATCAAATGAAAATCAAATGTGAGGGTGATCGAATTACAGTTTGGGTAAATGGAGACCTCGTAAATGACGGCTACGGTGCCACTGCACAGAAAGGTCAAATTGCACTTCAGGCCGAAGGGGCAGAGGTTGAGTTTAAGGATATTGTTTTAAGTGGATTGAAATAGGGAGAAAAAATTCAATTTTTAATTTTTCTTACTTCAAAAAAATCACCTCAAAAGCCGCTTGTCCAGTTCAAGTGGATAGATTTTGAGTTCCAACAATGATGAGCTTTCAGAAAGCGGATTGATCACATAATTCAAAGAACTCAGATCTACTACCGAAGGTACAGCAAAACAAAGAATTCCGGATTTCAGTAAAGCAGTTCCAAATTCCATCGATGCCCTAACAGCTGGGATGTGGTTCCAGTCCAATGGTAAATCATAAGTTTTTGGAGTGAAGATCAGGTAATCTGGAATGCTGATTTCCATAACCGAATAGCAAATATATCGCTCAGAAGAAAGCAATTCGGGATCAATAGTCAAACGTTCGAGTAATGAAGCTGAGACGCTTGATCCGGCATATACAGCTGGGGTACCTGGGAGATTCCACCTACCTCCGTAGATTTTGGCGCCTTCGCCATTAGCGTCGCAGTATTGAGTCAGTGCAAGCCGATAGACTTTCATTCCTGTCAAATAGCGATACCGTGCTGAAGCCGCATGATTTCAGCCTTGAGGAGATCCAAACCTGCCGAGACATCGATCAAATCAAGTGGGGTACGATTACCGAGCGAAAAAAGTGGCCGCTCCATCCATCTACGAAAACCCTCGCGACCAAAGTAATTAACCCCAATCGCATAAAGCTCGGCTAATTCGTAGAGCTTCTCTGATTGACCGGTGTCAAAAACATCCTTGCGCTGCAGGGTCTTGGCAGAAACTCCCAAAGCATCCGCAAGCGTATTGTAATCCAAACCCGAAAGCTCCTTAAAGCTCTCAAATGAGCTTTTGTCAAGGCCATTGCGGAAAGTGTCAACCCGATTGAGCGGCTCATCCAGCCAATCAAAATCTACTCTAAGGATATCTTGAGCGGATAAATGGGCCTTTTGGTAGACGGCTACTTCTGGCTCGCGGACTTTGAGAACTTTCTTTGCCATGACTGAATCGGTAAATTGTCTTCTAAGATAACGTAATTTGTCCTTATTTGGATAACTTTCCTCAATATTTTTTACAGTGCTTTCGCAGGGTCATAATTATTTTCCTTGGAGGGAAAGTGTCTTTAGAAGTTTCTCGCGGATAACACAGGTAGTCACAGATGTCAATTGAAAGGTAATTTTTAATATCCAAGATTTATGTTTGCAGCTTTGCGATGGTCTTTTTCTAGAGCTTACTAGCCAATAACCTATTAACTATTTCTCAATAACAATTATTGGCGCCTTTGAGTTTTCGTGGCAAACAATCTTAATCGGCCGCATTCCAATAGGCCATTCGCTCCAGTAGATTCACTTCTATCGAGTAGAAGCCGAATTCCTCCGTCACCTTTCCCTCGATCCGGTAGATCGCCCGGCCTTTGAAGGGATGCTTTTTCACTACAGGAGGGAAGTGCACCGTGTCGATCCAGAC
>CAYTXN010000319.1:0-3921 GCA_964441195.1 uncultured Limnohabitans sp. | reverse complement strand
TGAAAGTGATGCTTTTGCATAAAAACCAACTGCAATTCGTCCCAAGCCTGCTCCGTAAAATCCGGGTTGAAGTGCTTCAACTCTTCAAAAAGTGTTTTGCCTATTTTCTCGAAAAGATCAGTTCCCAAGTATTCCAAATCGGCATCTGCCAGGATATTTTCTAAAAGTGTGGTAGGACTCTGTGGGATTTTGGTGGCCATGATCATCCCATAGATTTTTTGAAGTTCTTTGTTGGTATAAGCTTCTTCTAAATAGCCTTTGGCGATTTTGCAGCTCTTTTCCTCGTGGTCTTTTGGATTATCTATGAATCCTGTATCGTGAAAAAGTGCCGCCAACTTCAGCAAATGAAGATCATTGGCAGAGACTTTCAATTCCTTCGCCAGAAAAATAGCCTTTTCGATCACATAGGCTGTATGATCCAGATTGTGATAAGTCAGGTGTTTGGGCAATTTTGCCAATATCTCCTGATAGACCGTATGTTGGATTTCCTCAAATACCATCAGCTGTGTTTTTTACCGACCCTTTTGATTACCCCTCCTTTTACTTCCTTGATTGTTTGAACATAAAAGAATGCTTTCGGGTCTATTTGTTGAATTGCTTCTTTCATTCGGTGAACTTCCAGCCTGGTAACCACTGTCATTATAATATCACAGGGATACTTAATATGAAATGTTTCTGGAAGATAACCTCTTTCCCCTTTATATACAGATATTGCCTTTCCAAATTCCCTTACAATTAGCTCTTTTACCTTATCATCCTCCCTGGAGATAATGGTCAATGCAGTGTACTCTTCAAATCCTTCCACCACATAATCTGTCATTTTGATTGCGGTGAAGTAGGTAAGGATGGAGTATAAAGCAGCATCAGTGCCAAAATAGATGGCTGCGACCAACATGATGATAGAATTGAGAAAAACAGTGATTTCACTGCCTGAAAAAGCAGAATTTTTTTGCACATATTCTGTAATAACCTCAAAACCATCAATTAATCCACCTCCTCGGATAATCAAGCCAATTCCTGTACCCATCAAAACTCCACCAAAAACAGCGATCAAAACCTTATCGTCCGTGATCGGCTCAATCTCCATAAAATGAAGTACCACGGTAAGCAGAAGCACCGAGAAAGCAGATTGAACGGCGAATGTTTTCCCTATTTTTTTCCATCCAATATAAAGGAAGGGGATGTTAATTATCACCAAAAGTAAATTCAGATCTACTCCATAATTTAGATTGATGATAATGGCAATACCGGTGACACCACCATCCAAAAACTTATTCGGAAGCATAAACGCTTCTAAAGCTATTGCGGCACAAAATACACCGATGATGATGTAAAAAAGTGATGCTGGATCAAAGATGGCCTTCCAATCAATCTTTTGCCTGGTTGAAATCATTCCGGCTTATTTTTAAAAAAGGTCATACCGATGCTTATTCTCATATTTCGTAAAATTTAAGCAAAATCCTAGGTTGCCCAAATATTCGATAGCGGAAACTTTAAGGAAAGTAGAAATTATATTAGTTTTTTGAAAAAATGGGGCAAATCTTTAACCTAGTCGAGGTAAGCTAAGCTTATATTTCATGGCAATCATTCGAATACTAATGATTACTGACATTGATATTAGCATATTGTAATTTCGCTCCACTCCATAACTATACAAGATTAAATAAAGTATCGCGCCAGCGAGGCAAGCTGAGGCGTAAACTTCTTTTCTGAACAATATTGGAATTTCATTGGTTAGCGTATCCCGGATTACTCCACCCATTACTGCCGAAAACATCCCCATAATCGCGGCAATTTCTGGCCGAACTCCCAAACTGAGGGCTTTTTCCACGCCCAAGACGGTAAAAAATCCAATTCCTAAAGTGTCAAAAAGAAAGAAGGTTTTGCGAAGTCGACTCAATATAGCTGGAAATAAAAAGGCGGTTAGAATTCCTGCTAGAATCGCATAAAGAATTTGTACGTTTTCGATCCAAACCAATGGATAGCTGTCAAGAAGAATATCACGAAGCGTTCCTCCTCCGATGGCAGTGATAAAACCTGTAAATCCCGCCCCGAAAAGATCGTGCTCTTTTTCCCGGATAGCCAAAGCACCTGAAATCGCAAATACGAAAGTTCCTGTCAGTTCGAGTGCGTATTGGAGTTCCATGAGTTATAGGGGGATTGAGGTGTTGAAGATATTCAATTCAAGTATAGGGTGAAATGCCTTGGAAGCAGCAAGACGATTGAAATCCTCAATTACCAATGATCAATTAACAATTTTCAAATACGATGGATGGAACCTTGAAAATTGAACATTGAATTTGATAATTGAACATTTTTCAACTTTTCTCCATCACAAAAACACCCATCGCACGCTGTCCATGAACCAAGACAGATTTTGGGTTTTCCAAGTGACGAAAGCCTAGTTGCTCCAAGTTATCCACATGGGATTGAGTAAGTAAAAACCTCTCTGAACTATCAGGAAGAAGGTATTTTCCTTTTCCCAGTGCTTGGCTAACCTCTTCAATTCCTCCAAAACCAGTTGTCATTCGAAACCAAAATATTCCTCCAGGTTTCAATACACGATGGATTTCTAAGATCATTTGCCGAAAGTTATCCACATTTTTAGCAAAGTGTAAAACAGCCGAACAGATCACAGCATCAAAGGCTTCTGCATGAAATGGAATTTCTTCCAGTTCCCCAACTTGAAAGCGATGGGAATCAAAATCAGGATTTAAGCTTTTGGAAAGGAATCGGCAATATTGAACAGCCACTTCATTTGGATCGATGCCAAAGATCTGATAACCCTTTTGAATGAAATACACAGAATTGCGTCCTTCGCCACAACCCGCATCCAGGATTTTCATTTCTTTGGTAAATCGACCCTTCAGGATTTGATCCAAAAGATAGATATCAACATTACCCAAAAGACGATTTAGCTCATTGATTTCCATTTTCCAGCTGGTCTAAGGCTTCTTTCGCTTTTTGCCGTCCTATTTCTATCATTTCTGCTGCACGATGAAATTCTAAGGTTCCTGCTTGTTTTCTTGAAATTCGAATGGTCACATCAACAGGATATTTTTCGATCAATAATTCACAAAAGCGATCTTGGAGTAAATCAAATGAGCGAGTGAGAAGGTTGAGCGAACTTAGGGAAGTTGGTTTTTCTTCTTTGATTTCCTCCGGGAAAAATTGCCTCATTTTGGTTCGGTAATCTTGAAGCCAGCCAGGCATTGTCAAAAAGCGATTTCCCTTTTCATCTTTTTTTGGAGGCTCGACATAATGAATGTCCGGTCCATTGACTTCGACGACAACCAGCATTCGGTTTTCATGGTTAGTAATTAGAGAAATAGGCACAGGATTTACCACGCCGCCGTCAATGAATTCATGCCGATGATGTCTTGCAGGCTGAAAAATCGTGGGAATACTCCCTGACGCACGAATTGCAGCATAAAGACTTCCCTCGCGGAAAATCATTTCACGTCCTGTTTTGTAATCAACAGCATTGCAAGAAAATGGAATAGGCAAATCTTCGATTTGACAGTCTTTAATTACTTTCTTTAGGGCATTGTAGACCTTTTCTCCTTTGATAAAGCCTCGACTGGAAAAGGTAAAATCCATCAACGAAAAGACATCCACTCGATCAAGATTGCAGATCCAATCTTTGAATTCGGACATTTTTCCGATAGAATACATCCCACCGACTAAGGCACCCGCCGAACAACCTGCGATTTCAGCGATCTCATAGCCACGGTTTTCCAGCTCCTCGATCACCCCCACATGCGCCAATCCTCTTGCACCACCACTGCTCAAAACCAATGAAACTGTTTTCTTTTTTGACATATCTTTAGAGCTGGAAAAAACTTTATTTTAGACGAAAAATTATCCGCAAAACTAAGCATTATGAGCGAATTTAAACCCTTCCACCTAGCTTTCCCTATT
>CAYTXN010000318.1:0-3923 GCA_964441195.1 uncultured Limnohabitans sp. | reverse complement strand
GAACGGGTTTTTGATTTGACCAAAAGCTATAGAATTTGGGATAAAAATTCCTGATCAAGCCTTATGCAATTTTCAGATATACCCGGATTACCCGAAACCAAAGAGAAACTAGTCAATGCGGTCAAATTTAATCATTTGGCTCATGCACTCCTTTTTCATGGACCTGAGGGTTCTGCCAATTTAACCTTAGCGCTGGCCTTAGCCACTTTCATGTATTGTGAGAATCCTTCAGAAAATGATTCTTGCGGCACTTGTTCTTCTTGTCAGCGGATGTCAAGACTTGTGATGCCTGACCTGAATTTTGCTTTTCCGGTCATCGCCAAGGAAAAGGAGGAAGAAGATGACGAGAAAACAGATGTCTTGACCAATTGGAGAAAGTTTGTCACGACCCAACCCTATGGGAATGTCCATGATTTCATCTATTTCAATGGATTTGAGAAAAAGCAACTGAACATCTCCAAGGCCTCTGCTCGTAAAATAATTCAGGCGCTTTCACTCATGTCTTTTGAGGGTGGATATAAAATCATGCTGATCTGGGCACCGGAATTTCTACATCCTTCCGCAGCAAATGCTTTGCTGAAAATTATTGAAGAGCCACCTGCAAAAACCCTTTTCATGCTGGTGACTTCGCAGGCGGATCAGTTATTGACCACGATTCTTTCGCGAACACAGAAGATCTTGGTACGAGCCTTTTCTGATGATGAAATCAAAGCTCACTTAGTTTCCACCGGTCTTTCTGACAGCAAATCAGCCGAGCAAATTGCTATGCTAGCCGATGGAAATATGCGTGAGGCCTATCGGATGATAGATCAAGTGGAAGACAAACAGGTCACCCAAATCCGAGATTGGTTCAGGCTTTGTGTAGCTAAGGATCTAAAGGAAATATTTGACTTGGCGGACAAGTTTCACAAAGAACCGAAGGAAGCTCAAAAATCATTGATGCTGACTGGATTGAATGTGACCCGAGAGATTTTATTGAAAAATTTCGATTTGGATTCGCTACTCAGAACTACCGAAGATGATCGAAAATTTATCAATGCCATCAGTAAAAAGGTCCTCACAGAAGACCACGCGATGAAACTCTATGATTCCTTTAATCAGGCACATTATCATTTGGAGCGAAATGGAAATGCTAAGATGATTTTTACCGATCTTTCCATGAATATTTTGGTCATGATGGCCCAGAAGAAATAAAATAATGGATAAGAAAATAATCGGTAGGAAGGAAAAAATCACACTTCCGGATTTGGGTCTAAAGTCAGTTTGGGCAAAAATAGACACCGGGGCATTTACCAGTAGCCTCCATGCAGAAGATATCAGAGAAGAAGAGGAGAATGGGAAAAAGGTTTTGAAGTTTGAGATACTGATGCCGGGTCACAAGGATTTCACCGGCAAGACCTTGACATTTGAAGAGTACAAGCAAAAAAAAGTAAAGAATTCATTTGGCCAAGCCGAGACGCGGTTTTTGGTAGTGACTAGAATCAAAATAGCCGGAGAGACCTTCTCTGCAGAATTTACGCTTTCGGATCGTTCCAGCATGAAAAACTCGATTTTGCTGGGCAGAAAAATCCTTCGGGACAAGTTTCTCGTGGATGTCAATAGAGTAAACCTTTCCAAAGCTTATCGCAAAAAATAATGAAATCGAGCATGACGAAAATGTCTCATTTTGGAGTGACTGTCATCCATGCGAGATTCCATGTGGCCTTTTAGAAAAAAAATATAATCACATGAAATGCCCATGACGGGCGAACGACACACAGGGGAATGATTATCTAGGGCATTCCATCTGACCAAAAAAATAAAATTATAAACAGATGAAAATCGCTGTCCTTTCGAGGAACTCAAATCTATATTCTACCCGCAGACTGGTCGAAGAAATCAAAAAAGCAGGACATGAATCCATGATTGTGGATCATAGTCTTTGCGATTTGATCATCGAGCAGGAGGGACCTTCCATCATTTATCGCGGACAAAAACTTGAAGGAATTGATGCAATCATCCCTCGGATTGGGGCATCCGTTACTTTTTATGGAACAGCCGTAGTTCGTCAATTTGAATTGATGGGCGCATTTTCTGCTGTAAATTCTCAGGCGATTGTTCGCAGTAGGGATAAACTGAGAAGCCTGCAGATTCTGTCCAAAGCCGGATTGGGAATGCCTAAAACTGCCTTTACGAATTTTTCCAAAGGAGGAGAAAAGCAACTGATTGAGCAGGTCGGCGGCGCACCGCTGATTATCAAACTGCTGGAAGGCACGCAAGGATTAGGTGTTGTTTTGGCAGAAACCAAAAAAGCGGCACAATCTGTAGTGGAAGCATTTCATGGATTGAAGGCAAGAATTATCGTGCAGGAATTCATCAAAGAGGCAAAAGGTGCTGATATTCGGGCTTTTATAGTTAACGGGAAAGTCGTTGGAGCAATGAAGCGACAGGGTGCCGAAGGAGAATTCAGGTCTAATCTTCACCGGGGTGGGGCTGCATCAATCATTAAATTGACGCGAATCGAAAAGCAGGCGGCGTTGAATGCAGCGAAAGCACTTGGCCTTGATATCGCTGGTGTGGACATGCTTCAATCTGATAGAGGTCCATTGATTTTGGAAGTAAATAGTTCGCCGGGACTGGAAGGAATTGAAAAGGCGACGAGTGTAAATATTGCGGAAGAGATAATAAAATTTGTAGTGGAAGGAGTTCAAAAAAAGTCCTTCAAACGAGAACAAGCTCAATGAGTAGAAAAGTAAAGATTGGAACCCGAGGGAGTAAATTGGCACTCTGGCAGGCTTTTCATGTAGAAGATCTGTTGAAAATGGCCGGAATCGAGTCCGAGATAATAATCATCGATACCAAAGGCGATCAGATTCTGGATGTTTCCATTTCTAAAATTGGTAGTAAAGGAGTTTTTACACAGGAACTCGAAGATCAATTGCTGGACGGTAGAATAGACATTGCTGTTCATTCTGCAAAGGATATGCAGTCATCCCTTCCTGAGGAATTTGAAATCATAGCTTTTACCGAGCGCGAAAAAGAAAATGATATTTTGCTGTCTGTGAAAAGTGGAATTGACATGAATGACTCGGAAAAACCCTTGGTTCTGGGAACTTCCTCGACCCGCCGTGTGGCCACGCTGAAGCATTTTTATCCTCATGTGAAAACTGTCGATGTGCGAGGTAACCTGCAAACCCGGATTCGAAAGATGGAAGAGGGACTTTGCGATGCGCTTTTGCTCGCTTATGCCGGAGTTCATCGAATGGGATATGATTCAATGATCGCTGAGGAACTGAATTTGGACGAATTTACTCCAGCTGTAGGTCAAGGCTCTGTCGCTATCGAGGCAGCCAAATCTCTGGATTCAGCTTTGCGGCAGCAAATCATCCAAGCCTGTAATCATCCCGAAACCGAAAGCAGGCTGAAAGCAGAGCGAGCATATTTACGGGTTTTGGAAGGAGGTTGCAGCATTCCTGTGTTTGCTTTGGCAAGTTTGGAAAATAAGCACTTGACACTTAAAGGAGGGATCATCAGTTTGGATGGCCAAAATCGCATTTCTTTGGAAGTTTCGGGTGAAAAAAGCGATGCTGAAAACTTGGGAAAAGAATTGGCTAGTTTGGTTTTTGCCGCAGGTGGAAAAGAAATTCTCGATGAAATCAAAAAATCGCAACAGAATAAATGAACAAACTAATTCAACTTCTTTCGACCTGTTTTTTGCTTGTCAGCACCTTGGCTTGCGGGCAAAACAAGGATTATTTAATCACAATTTCGACTAGACACGGGGAGATCAAGGCGGTACTTTTTGACGATACTCCGAAACACAAAAATAATTTCATTTCGCTTGCTGAAGATGGAAGGTTTGATTCAACCCAGTTTCATCGGGTTATCGAGAATTTTATGGTTCAGGGTGGCGATGTTTTTGGAAAAGAAGAATTGCCCGCTGA
>CAYTXN010000317.1:2465-3927 GCA_964441195.1 uncultured Limnohabitans sp. | reverse complement strand
AAAAGTAAAACCAATATTTCATGGGTTCTGTAATTATTACTTCCATTGTAGCATTTACGATTATTATTTTGCTACTGGTGTTTATTCTCCTTTTTGCTCAGTCCAAACTGGTAAACTCAGGAGATGTGAAGATTGTCATCAATGGAGACGAGAGTAATCCTATTGTAACTTCTGCTGGCACCAACCTTCTTTCTACACTGGGTGGCCAAAAGATTTTTCTACCTTCTGCATGTGGTGGAGGCGGAACTTGCGCCATGTGTAAGTGTGTGGTCGAAGAAGGTGGGGGCGATGTGCTTCCTACCGAAGTTGGCCATCTTAGCCGTGCGGAGCAACAAGGTAATGTTAGATTAGCTTGCCAAGTAAAGGTAAAGCAAGACATGAAAATCCGTGTTCCTGAAGAAATCTTTGGGATCAAAAAGTGGGATTGTGAAGTTATTTCTAACTACAACGTATCCACTTTTATTAAGGAATTTAAAGTGAAATTGCCTGAGGGTGAAAACCTGGATTTCGAATCAGGAGGATATATTCAGGTTGACGTACCTGCTATTACTGTGCCATTCAAGGATATGGATATCACTCCACATCCTGACCTAGGTCACCCTGCAGATGTCTACAAGAGTGACTGGGATAAATTTGGTCTTTGGAGCCTTGTCATGAAAAATGACGAGCCACTTTTCAGAGCGTATTCGATGGCTAATCACCCTGCGGAAGGTAATATCGTGATGTTGACTATCCGTATTGCGACTCCACCTTGGGATCGTGCAAACAATAGATGGATGGATGTAAATCCAGGAGTTTGCTCTTCTTATGTTTTTGGTAGAAAGCCTGGAGATGTGGTTACAATTTCCGGTCCTTATGGTGAATTCCACATCAATCCGACTGAGAGAGAAATGATTTACATCGGTGGGGGTGCTGGTATGGCTCCTTTGAGATCACATATTTTCCATTTATTCCACACAGAAAAAACCCATCGTAAAGTTTCATACTGGTACGGAGGTAGATCTAAAAAAGAACTCTTCTATACTCCTCAATTCAGAGATATAGAAAAAGACTTCCCTAACTTCCAATTCCACATTGGATTATCCGAGCCATTACCTGAGGATAATTGGAAAGTGAAGACAGCTTTGGACGGAGAAGGTGATGGGTACGTTGGGTTTATCCATCAAGTGCTATATGACAACTATCTGAAAAATCATCCTGAGCCAGATGAAATTGAATATTATCTCTGCGGTCCTCCATTGATGAATGCAGCTGTTCTGAAGCTGTTGGATGATATGGGTATTCCAAAAGAAAATATCCGATTCGATGATTTCGGAGGATAAAAATTAAAAAGATCCCGCTTCGGCGGGATTTTTTAGTTTAGTACCATTTTTGATTATTTTTAAAATCGCATCCCCACCTTATGAAATCGAGCAACACTCAAGCGTCACGCACTGGAATGATTATTGGCCAAGCGAGATTC
>CAYTXN010000317.1:0-2365 GCA_964441195.1 uncultured Limnohabitans sp. | reverse complement strand
ATGTGACCCTTAAAAAACAAATTATAATCACATGAATATTCAATCCTTTTTTGAACCAGTTGCAGAATTTCTTCTAGAGAAAAAGTACCCAGAAAATTCCTTTTACCATCAAATTCATATTCACGGCGAAAATTTTCCAGATCTGAAGGGCATGCAAATCGCCTTGATCGGAATAAAAGAAAAACGAGGTGCAAAAAAATCAGAAAGCATCGAAAGAGGCAGTTTGGAAATCCGGGAAAAACTTTATTTCCTCAAGAAAAGTCTCGTCCCTTATCGTGTAGCTGATTTGGGAGATTTAATTTCAGGCGATTCATTGAATGACACATATCAAAATATGCGTCAGGTTGGCGAAGCACTGATGAAACAACAGATCTTACCAATTTACTTTGGAGGATCTCATGATTTGGATTATGGGCAATATTTGTCTTACCAAAAGATGAAGAAACTGGTCAGTTTGGTGACGATTGATGCCATGGTTGATATGGAGGAACTCGGTCCCGAGGATGACAGACACACGCAAGAGATCGTCCTTCATCAGCCTAATTTCTTATTTTCCTACACACATTTGGCCTATCAAAGCTTTTTGGTAGATCCGACTCTGATCAATGTGATGGAGAAGCTTTACTTTGATCACGTAAGGTTGGGTCAGGTGAGAGATAATTTTAAGGAAACTGAACCTCTGATCAGAGATGCAGATTTATTGAGTTTTGACCTTTGTGCCATCCAATCAGCCGATGCGCCTGGTGCGGTGGATGCCCAGCCTTTTGGCTTGACGGCCGAGGAAGCATGTCAGATCTTTTGGTTTGCTGGAATGAATGAGAAACTCAGTTCCATCGGTATTTATGGTTATGATCCCTATTACGATGATGCCAATAATAAGTCTGCCAAAGTAGCAGCGGTTATGATTTGGTATTTTATCGAAGGGTTTTATTCGAGAAAGGATAGCTTGTCCTTCAAGAGTGCGGATTACATCAAATACACGGTTTCTTTGGACACCAAGCCTAATACCTTAGTATTCTATAAAAGCAAAAGAAGCGGAAAGTGGTGGATGGAAATTCCTCATAATGAAACAGCTCGATTTGACCGAGTGAGTACAGTTCCTTGCAGCTATGCGGATTACCAATTGGCCCAAAAAGGAGAAATCCCTGATCGCTGGATCAATGCCCAAATTAAGCTGTACTGATGAAGGTTTATACCAAGCAGCAACTTGCCTTGAGAAATGGGCAAGATAGGCCAGAAATCTGGGTTGCTTTCAAAGGCCTGATCTATGATGTCAGTAGCTCTCGTTTGTGGAAAAAAGGGATGCATTATGAGCACTGGGCAGGTCAGGATTTGACCAACGAACTGGTAGATGCACCTCATACTGAAAAAGTATTTGAAAAGTTTCAGGCCATCGGCCAACTTACCTGATATGATATTAATTGCAGATAGCGGTTCCAGCAAGACAGACTGGAGAGTAATTCACAAGGATGGCAAAATCAGCCAACATCGTGGAGTTGGTTTCAATCCTTATTACATGACTTCCGAGGAGATGGCTATTCAGATGCGTCACGATTTCCTTGTAAATCTTGAATCGGAAATTGAAGAAATTTATTTTTACGGAGCAGGATGTTCCTCAGCCGAAAGGAATTCAGAAGTTTCGGCCGCCCTAAGTACAATTTTTCATCAGGCTAAAATAAGGATAAATCATGATCTCGCGGCTGCTGCACATGCTACATGTGGTCATCAGGCTGGGATCGCATGTATTTTAGGTACTGGTTCCAATAGCTGTGATTACGATGGTAGGGAGATCATAGCTACACGTCCTGCTGCAGGCTATATATTGGGCGATGAAGGTGGGGGATGCTATGTGGGTAGGCAATTTTTGATTGATTTTATTCATGAAGAAATGCCTGAGAAGATCCGAAGAGCTGCGATTGAGCGATTTCACATCACACAGAATATCATTCAGGATCATGTCTATCGTCAGCCTTTTCCAAGTCGGTACATGGCAAGTTTTTGTCGGTTTATAACAGAAAACAGAGCCGACCCATATTGCTATGGTTTGTATTACAATTCCTTTATGGATTTTTTCAAAAAGCACATTTTCAAATATCTGGATTACCAAAATAAACCTGCAAACTTCGTTGGCTCTATCGCTTATTACAACAGTGATATTTTGAGAAAAGCAGCTACAGACGCAGGAATTCAAGTCAATATTATCATCGAAAGCCCGATTGCAGGATTGACACTTTACCATCAAGAACTACTCTAACATGAAAACCACAGAAAGCAGCTCCAAGTATGAGAATTTGGAGAAAATGGATAGTACCGAGCTTCTTCAAAATATCAATGCCGAAGACCATAAAGTAGCTCCTGCGGTAAA
>CAYTXN010000316.1:0-3932 GCA_964441195.1 uncultured Limnohabitans sp. | reverse complement strand
TCTAAAACTCTAACTAACCCTAAAATCTATTTACACACTTTTCGGGATAGTGTCCAACCAAGCACAAAGCTTCATTTAACCACTGAACCGCCACTTTTGGGTAGGTGCTGTTACCTGCTGTTGTTCTTGTTTTCGTGTTTGTTAACTCGTTCATTTTTTTAGCATTTTCTTCATTTCGTCTATTGAAAAAGGCGGTTCTTTCTTATGTATTATTGAATGGCAATTTGGGCAAACTGGAATCAAGTCTTTTATGGGGTCAACTTGATAGGTTTTGCCAATTTGGGCTATTGGTGTCAAATGGTGAGCGTGAATAAAACCCTTCCCGATTTCTCCGTATGCCTTTTCAAAATCAAAATCACAAACGGCACATATTGCTTTCCAATGTTTAACACATAATTCTCTTGCCTTTGAATTTCGTTCGTATGAATTGACTGTTACTGTCTTTTTTAAGCCTTCGTAAAATTCCGTTTCAATTTCGAGTGGTAG
The DNA here is from genome assembly GCA_964441195.1 of uncultured Limnohabitans sp. GTDB lineage: Bacteria > Bacteroidota > Bacteroidia > Cytophagales > Cyclobacteriaceae > Algoriphagus. The sequence continues at coordinate 3,446 of CAYTXN010000316.1, read as the reverse complement.
TTCTTCTGCATAAGAAATGTCTCCCGTGAGATTTGTCTTTTCTAATGCAATTTTTAACTCTGGTCTTAATTGCCAAACGAATTTTGTTCCTTCATCCCAACCATTAAAAAACAAGTCCCAAAACTTGTATTGTTTTTCACTTCTCTCTGTGAAATTTATGTCATACTTGGTGGATATTCTTTTTGCATATCTGCCAATTTCAAGATTTAATGGTGGGTGTGTAGTTTCTAAGATTAGGGCAATTTGACTTGCATATGCTTTTTGGTCTTGAAATGAATACAAGGCTTGAAAAATTGACAAGTCAAGTTCGTTTGTAAGTTCATTATCTAAAAGTATGTCTGACCATTCAAAAACATTTAGTTCGGTTGCGTTTGAAGGTTTTATTTTTGGTGTTTCTACAGCTTCATTTTTGATTTCAATATCTTTTATTGGTTTTTCTGTTGGCTTTGTTATTTCACTTTCTTTTATGTCAAAGTGAATTTGACCAAGTATCCATAGAAAAGTATGTGCATCTAAAAGTGTTGTGTTTTTGTCTTTTGTTCTTAAAAAATCTCTTGTTTGTTTAATTAAGTCCGAGTATGAAGCGTAATTTTCCCAAGAAGCGTTGCCACTTGTTTTGAAATCGTCCACACCTAAAATCTCAAAAATTGAATCAAATCGGCTTTGTGAAATTGGCAAAAACCGCTGATAGTCTTTAATGAAATACAAGTAAGCAATAAATTGATAGGAAAGTCCTTCGTCTATAAAATCTTGAAAACAGTCACTGTCTTTTCGTTTGCTTTTGTAGAAGTCGAAAAGTAAACTTTCAAGAGACTTTTTCTTTGGTAGCTTGTTGAAATCATCTTTCTTTCTCCAATCAACTAGATTGTTATCAACCATTTGGTAGTTATGGTTTACTCTCGTCTGAATGGCAGAACTAGCCGCCTTTTGTATTTTTCCTGTTCCAATATCTTCAGGTTTCCACCATTTGTTTCCTAAATTCTCTCTTGCTTCCTTGTAAACGCTGTATTTGTAATTTTCTCGGTCGTCAATGAATTTTGAGTCTGCGAATGTTTTAAACGGTTGTCCGTCCTGATTCTTAATGAAGTCAGATAATGCTAAAAAATTTCTTTCTAATATGTCCGTGTTTATTGTCATTGTTGTGTCGTTCTACACTTGCAGGTAACTCATTTATTCCTGCCATTTTTTGGCGGTAACTGGTCTGTATTGGATCGATTACCGCCATAACCATCCTTTTTACTTCACTCTATTCCTCACCAATTCTCCCATCACCCAATTCGCTCTGGCTCCTGTGATTCCTGAGCTTGGGCAAGTACCTTTTCTTAGTAGTTCATCCACTATGCTGTGAATCAGTGGCTGCTGGATATGTGCTGGAAGTGGGAGATTGAAATACTGCGCTTCTTTTTCATGATCCAAGATCAGTTTGAATTCACCTTTTCCGAAAGTGGGGAAGCGGATCTGACCTTTATTTCCGTCGATAATGATTTCATCTTTTCGAGCGGAATGAGAAGAAGTGAAGCACCAGTTTCCCGTGCCAAGCACTCCGCTTTCGAAGACGAAACTTCCAGTCACGATGTCTTCTGCTTCGTAGGCTTTGGCCTGATTGCCTGAGAACCCGCTGGCATGGGTGATTTTCCCAAAAAAGAAATCCAATAGATCCAGCTGATGCGAAGCAAGATCGAAGAAGTATCCTCCTCCGGCGATTTCAGGATTGACTCGCCAATTGTCCTCCAGTTTGGTGATCAGATCTGCTTCCACCTCCTGTTTGAGATTGATATGGACTGTACGAATTTCTCCAATTGCTCCTTCGTCAAGCAGTTCCTTGATCCGTACGAAATGGGGGAGTGCCCTCCTGTAATAGGCCACAAAAAGCGGTACACCAGCTTTCTCACATACATCGATCATTTCCAGGCATTCTGCGTGATTTCGGGCCATTGGTTTCTCCACATAGACTGGCTTTCCCACAGCTGCAGCCAGTCGGGTGAGTTCTAGGTGAGCATTGGGTGGCGTTGCGATGTAGATAGCATTCACTTCGGGATCATTGATCAGGGCATCCGCGGAGGTGTACCACTTGGAGACTCCATGACGAGCCGCGTAGTCTTTGACTTTGGCTTCGTCACGGCGCATCACGGCGACCAGTTTGCTGTTTGGGATGAGGTTCATCGCCGGTGCAGATTTGACTTCGCAGACATTTCCTACGCCCAATATGCCCCAACGGACTTCCGAATCGGTGAATTTTTGCATTGGGGAAAATAGGAAAAGAAATTAGTTTCTGAAAGGAGGGAAATTGGAAGATTTGAAAATTGAAAAATTTAGAAACCAGAACTACTGGAATCATTTTAATCTCTCATAAATCGCTGAGATAATACTGTCCCGCAGATTCTAGCAGAAAATGTCACAGATAATCATAGATTTCTTTTACTTTCTAAAAACAAAAAGCTTTAGCTTTTCTCCGTGTTCTCAGAAGAGGTCACAAAATAGCATCTGGTTATGCAGTTCTTTTCAAGTTTAGTAGAAGCCAAAATCAAACTATCTTTTTTCTCTGTGGTAAAAACCCTTATCTCACAGCTGGCTCAGATGTTCATAGATTTCCTTTGCTGGACTTTATGTCCTTAGTAGCTAAAAACCAAAAAGCTTTAGCTTTTCTCCGAGCTCTCGGTGGTAAAAATTGTTCCCGAAGATCCTCGCAGATTATTTCCCACAGATTTTCACGGAAAAAGTCACAGATAATCACAGATCTCCGTATGTGGCCAAAAAGCTTTAGCTTTTCTCCGTGCACTCTGAAAAGTCAATTTTAAAATAAGAGAATGAGGTTCAAATAAAGCCCAAAAACAGGAAAGACTAATTTCTCTGAGCTCTCTGTGGTGAAATTTATTCCCGCTGATAACCGCAGAAAAAGTCGCTGATCTTCGCAGATTTTCTTGGCGATACTTTGTGCTCTTTGTGGCTAAAAAACTTAAAGCTTTAAATTTTTCTATGTCTTTCCTGCGAGGCTGCGGTGAATAAATACGACCTTTGGCATAGTTCAAAACTTAAGCTCTTGTCCACCAAAATCCTTTTCGTCACCCCGCCTTTTACCCAACTCAATACTCCTTATCCGGCAACCGCTTACATCAAGGGTTTTTTGAATACCCTACAGGTTCCTTCCAGACAAGCAGATTTGGGAATTGAGGTGATTTTGAAGCTTTTCTCTAAAAATGGATTGAGTCAAGTGTTTGAAATTGCAGATGAAAAAGCAGCCGAACTTTCAGAAAATTCCGCGCGGATTCTGAGAATGAAGTCGGCTTATTTACAGACCATTGGGACGGTCATTGATTTTTTGCAGGATAAAAATCCAACTCTCGCTTACCATATTTCCGAGGGGAATTTTCTTCCGGAAGCCAGCCGTTTCGAGCACTTGGAGGATTTGGAATGGGCTTTTGGACCATTGGGAGTTCGGGATAAAG
>CAYTXN010000315.1:0-3934 GCA_964441195.1 uncultured Limnohabitans sp. | reverse complement strand
TTGTCCCGTAGGGACAAAATATCGGTAGAAAACAGATATGTAATCAGGAATAGCGTGCCGTAGGTACGCAATATGTTTATTCAATCGGTTTAAAGATGTATCGTTTATCATATTCAATTCCATGAATCTTTAACAACTCTTCGTACTCTTCGAGAAAAGATCTTTTTAAATGATGCTTTTCCTGTTCTTGTATATACTTGATTACTCTTGGCACCTGATTTTTTGAATAAGAGAAGGCCCCATATCCGGATTGCCAGGAAAACTTTCCTTTGACAAAACCCTTTGTATTTATCCATTTGGATGAATCTTCCTTCACCATTTGCATCAAATCTGCCAAAGCTTGTGTAGGCCTAAGGCCGATCAGCAAGTGAACATGGTCAGGCATTCCGTTGATTTGCAAAACCTTGTGATCATGATTTTGGACCACACCTGTGATATATTTATAAAGCTCATCTTTCCAAGAATTCCTGATAAGAGATATTCGGTTTTGAACCGCAAAGACAGCTTGAATGTGAATCTGTGTATAGGTATTCGCCATGGCTAAAAATTATATCCCGTACCTAAAGGCACGGAGGGGCCTTTGATAATCTTTCGTTCTACCCATATTAAGTCCCTAAATGGACTATGCTTCCAATCACCACCAGCAAAATCTCGCCACCAGCATAGGCGAGATATCTTGTAACCCGGTTTTGGGAGAGCAGTTTTTGGCGGATTTTGCGGAAGAATGAAATCATGGTTTCTTGAGTTCTTTGTCCATCGCTTCAATGATGGCAATCAGGTCTTTCTTGTATTGAGGATAAAATACAGTTTCCACTCTTCTCTGTTGACCCCATAAAGTGATAATTATATTCTCAAACTCCTGATTGTTAGCGATCTTTTTGTTCGACTTTGGAGGAGATGGAAGGGATATTCCCCGTTCTGGATAAACAGTACTGAGATAAACCCTAAAACTGAAATCAGGTGATTGCCTTTCAAATTGGTTGAATCCTTTATCAGTTTCCTTTATTATGTCTTCCTGCTTTTTTAGATTATTTAATCTGGTATGCCAAGAGGCAAGATAGATTTTGATGCTGTCATTTTTAATGTCCTTTAATCCTCCGGATGATATCAGTTCGTTCAATGCCGAATTTTCTATTGGGGTCTCTACCCTTTCATTGAAAGCCTGAAGAAGCAGAATGCTGAATGCTTCCTCTGAGATAGAATCCATAGCAGAGGGGGAATTTATCAGTTCGATAAACTTTAATTGCTTCTCTATTTGAACGCTAAGTTTTTCCCACTCCTTTTCCAATAAAAACAAGTTATTGGACATTTCCTGTCTGATAAGCCTAAGCTGTTTGGTTTGTGTATTTGCCAGAATCCGCTCTTCATTCCAATTATTCACCTGAAGTGCCAACAGGATCCCGATCATGACCAAGAAAATCTCACCAATCGCATAGGCTAGATATCTTGTTACCTGGTTTTGGGAGAGCAGTTTTTGGCGGATTTTTCTAAAAAAAGAGATCATCGCTTACTTTTCAAAAGGGACATTTACAGGCCTCAACAGCCCTCCACGCATCACATGGGAAATGGATCGGAAATGGCTTGCATCCAATGAGGGATCTTTTTCCAAGATGATCAGATCAGCCATTTTGCCGACTTCCAAGGTGCCAAAATCGTCCAATCTTCTCATGGCTCGAGCGCCGTTTTGGGTGGCCATCGGAATCAAATCTTTGGCAGGAATTCCTGCTTTTTGCATTGCCTCCAACTCATCATATACCGAAATTCCATGTAGTGTTCCCGGATTTCCAGCGTCTGTGGAAAGTGCGATGGTGATTCCCGCTTCATAAAGCAGCTTAAGATTGCCGTACATGATGGATTTTAGCTTTTCGTCAGTTTCCTCTATTGACTTGATCATGTCCTCAAATTTTTCCTGGCCTTGGAAGTATTTAAAAAATGATTGGGAAGCATTTAGCAAATTTCTGGTTTCTGGATCTACCACCTGATTAGGGTCATTTAAGGGAAATTCTCCTTGGAGGGATTTGAAGGCAATTGAATAGCCTGGAACGACTACTAGGGTGGGACAAAGAATGACACTGGATTCCTTGGCCAGCTGGATAAATTCTTCATCGACTAGTTGATCATCCACACTATGGACCAAGACTTTTGCTCCAAGCCGAATAGCCTCCTTGGCCTGATCCAGATCTGTGGCATGGACGATCAGTTGATTGCCCTGAAGCGGGATTTCTGCAGCTACTGCCCGAAGGCTTTGCATGAAAATGCTGTCCTGCAAGTTGATACTCCAGATTTTGATTCCTGTGGAACCTAGCGCGGTATTTTTTTGAACGTATTCTTTTCCAAATTCAGGAGAAGTCAAAGCCAGCATCTGTCGGGATGGAGGGACATTGAAAATATCCAGTCGATCCTGTGGAAAAGGCGTGAGCAAAGGGCCGGCTGCAGCTACATGCGGAGCATTGAGATTGGCCTCGACTGTTTTTTGAAGATCTACCGTCCATTCAAATCCACCCACATCATAGACGGCCGTCACTCCAGACCGCAGATAGCTTTCTAAATACGGGCTTGGATTTCTTTTCAGTCTGACCTGAAGGCTATCAAAGCAAAGTGTATCACGAATATCCAGCGCATCGGGTCGGCCGTCAAAAAATCCCGTTTGGGAAAAGTGCACATGGGCATCCACAAGCCCCGGTGTAATAAACTTCCCACTCAGATCGATGACTTCAGCGTTCTCTGGCGTTTCCAATTCCTCTCCCCCGATGGCTTCTATTCGTCCATCTCGGATGAGAATTTTACTGTTGGTGATGCTGCCTCCATTCCCGTCGAATGCCGTGGCACCTTGAAGTAAGGTGTATTCTGATTTAGGTTCGGGATTACAGGCGAAAAGAAAACTGATCCCGAGGAGGAGAAAAAAAGGATTTTGATTCATTGGATTGAGGGATGGGGTTTTAGAAAAAGGATTTTTAAATCCCCGGTTTTTCAAAAAATTGAAATGATAATTTTTTGAAAATCAAGGATTAATCAAAATAGGTAAAAAATGAATGTATCCAAACCAATGCTTGGTAATTAGATCTCAGGAACCCAGCCTCTTGATTTCTTGATCTAAATCCCCGATCATCGATTCGACTGACTTCCTCAGATTTTCATAAAAATAGTCGATATAGGATCTGGTGCGATTTTGCTGGGTTTTGATAAAATAGCGGTACTCCTGATCAGTTTTGAGGGATTCAAAGTCCATTGGTATCATGCTTCCTTCAAAAGTATTATTCTTACCCTCAAAATTATGTCCTGATTCAAACCGACCCGGGAGTATATGCCTCATATTGTATTGCACTTCCGCCAATTCTTCCTGTTCAGCTTTTAGGAAAAAATCATATTGGGAATCATAGACAGCAATCAGCTTATTTCGGATATCGGTGTTGGAAATGATGTCTAATCCCTTGGATTTAGCAGTCTCGAAGGAGCTGGTCGAGTGGACAAAATGGAGGGGTAAAAGTGTATAAATGAATTGAGAAGCCAGGGAATCGTGGTAGGAACCATCATTTTCTAAAACTTCAAGGATCAGGTTTAAAGCGTTCTGGCTTTTTCTTAGTTCATTCATATTGAAATTGATTTCCGCCAAGTCGGTCACTAATTCCGTTTTGCAGCCCTTCAGGATTTCAAGTTCTGCCCTCTTGCGGTTTTTATTTTCCCCATAGTTTGATAGCTCAAAGGCGCCCCAGATACCGATGATCAGTACAAGAATCTCTAAAAAGTATTCCGGCCATTTTTCTTTGAGTATAGAGAAGATTCGTTTCATCGGGAGTTTATTTAAAGGTTGGGATTGCTTAAATAAATATTGATTTCCTCTTTCAGGACACGTGAAGCCGTCAATAACTTGATCCTATCTCTGCGTTTCGCCAAGGTAAGGGCCTTGATATATCCGGCACGGTTTGCAAATTCT
>CAYTXN010000314.1:0-3957 GCA_964441195.1 uncultured Limnohabitans sp. | reverse complement strand
TTTTTCCGGAACGGGATCTCCGGCAGCTTTTGCCAAAGCAATCGTTTTGTGTGACCCATAGGAAGGAACGCCATGAGCATGGAATTCCTTCAAACCTCCCACGCAATCATTATGAAAATGAGTAGCTAGCACGGCCTTTACCACGACTTTCTGCTCTTTTTCCAACCAGCTGATCAATTCCCGACTAGTATCATCATCCGTGGGCGTGTCCAAAATCAACGCTTCTCCCCCATTGATGACGATCATTCCATTACACCCCACTTTCCCAAAATCCTGTGTATTCAGATAACTGATATGCACAAAGGTATTTGGACTGATTTGCTCGATTTCGAGGGTCTCGGAACGATAAATTGATTGTGTCTGCTGCGCAAAAAGGCTTTGAATAGAAAAAAGGAAAACAAAGAAGATAGGAAGAAAATGGAATTTCATGAGATGGGCTGAATTGAGATGTAAGGTATGAAAGGCGGTTTAAAAAACTTGTCTCTGACCTTGAATCTCTATCTCAATCCACATATGTTCGGTCAAGCCAATCCACCACTTGCATCCAGTTTTCCCGTGGGATTTGGGCATGTGTGGTGTTTTTCATCACCAAAAATTCCTTCTGATCACCGGGTACCAGATCGTAAAACTCCCGAACTTTATCTATGGTAAACAGTTCATCCTCATCCCCAATCCCCACCAATACCGGTACATTCATTTCAGCAGGAAGCCGTAGGGTCTTTACATCCAACATCATCAAAAACCGTGGAGTGTAGCGCAGATTAAATAAACTGTCTTCAGTCACTGTCATTCCTTCACGATAATATTCATATGACTGATAGGAAGGACGTAAGATCGCACTGGCAAAGAATCTCGCTTTTTCCAAAGCAGTGGGCTCTTTTGAGACACCTTTCTTCCCTTCATAAGCTCCGGAGAGTAAGACTAATCCAGCGATTTCGTCAGGAACCTGATTGGCTGCAAGCATGGCAGTAGCAACACCCAAGCTATGTCCCAAAACTACCACTTCGGAAAAGCCAAGGCCCTTAATGTATCTGACGGTTTCTCCCAAATCCTCAATCCATCTGTCCTTGCCAGGGGTGTCACCACGATTTCCACCCGATAACCCATGTCCCCGGTAATCCAAGCCGAAGGTAACATAACCACTTTCAGAGAACGGTTTTCCCGCCATGTCATAAGCTCCACTATGGGCAGTGATTCCATGAAGGATAAGTACTGCGACCATGGATTTTTCAGCCTGAATGCTGTCGGGATTCCACCTTCGTAAAAAGAGTGTTTCACCATCAGCAGTTGTGATCAAATGGTGAGGATCGGCGTATTCAGTTCTAAGTATTTTTGCTCTTTCATCTGAAATACTCGTATGGTTTGTCTTTGACTCAACAGGAAAAAATGCCAATGTAGCAGCACCCACCACCAATACTAGAACAAGGTATAAGAAGACTTTTAAAATTTTTGTCATAAGGTTCTGATTTGACTTTTATAAATCAGATGGTTGGTAAATATTCCTTTGTTGGTCATCTGCGATATTCTCCATTTCATATCAGAGTCAGATTCGAAAAACAAGGTATAATTCCATTTTAATTTACCCACATCTGTCACCTTAATCAACCCGATCCTTTAAATATCCCTCCACTTTTTCATCCAGTTTTTGGCGGAGTTGGGTGATAAGTTTTTGGTGTTTGGGATCGGCAATCAGATTATTTATTTCCAAAGGATCGACTTGTAAGTCATACAGTTCCTCATGATCGGGATCATTGATGTAGCGGAGATATTTCCAGCGCTCGGTTCGGATGGCTTCGCTCGGAGGAATGATCGGAGTCTGCCAAAGGTGCTCGAACAACAGATCTTTTCGCTTGGTGAGTTTTGGAGAATTCAAGGAAAGACCTTGCCATGCTTGGGGTTTGGGGATTCCTGCTAAGTCCAGAATCGTGGCTGGCACATCGATATTTAGGGCAAAAGCCTGATCTCGCTTCCCGCCTTTTTCCCTTGGATCATAGACAATCAAGGGTACTCGAAGCGAGTTGTCATACATCAGCCACTTGCCGGCAAGTTGTCTTTCGCCGAGGAAATAGCCATTGTCTCCCATAAAGATGATCACGGTGTTTTCTACCAAACCTTTTTCCTCCAAGGTTTTGCGGATCTTACCGATTTCTCTGTCGATTTCTGAAATCATGCGGTAATAGCCTTTGACGCTATATTGATACTTTTCAGGCGTATCGTATCGCCAATGCCAGCGAGTGCGGTTTTCTCCGGTTCGTACGTATTCGGGTTGGGCTTGGAAATAGGAATCCTCCTTCAGCAAGGGATCGGGAATGTTGATATTTTGGTACATCGTATCATACTCTGGCGACCAAAAATACTGAAGCTGGGCTGGATCATGAGCATGTGGCGCACTGAAACTTAAGGAAAGCATAAAGGGCTTTTCTTTGGGAGCATTAGCAATAAAATCAATAGCCTGCTGTCCGGTATATCGGGTCAGGTGGACGGTATCTTTTCCCAAAGTTTTGAAGAAATAACCCCTTCGATCCTCAAACTTCCCATTGCGATCATAACTATCGCCCTCGTCAAAAAGCCCATCAAACTCGTCGTAATTCACACCGAACTTTCCAAAAAAGCCTGTGAAGTAACCCGCCTTTCGAAGTTCGACAGGATAGGATTGGTTGATGTAGGGCGCTTTAATATCTCCCTGCCCAAAAGTGTAGCCATGTGTGCGTTCATAAAGTCCAGTAAGGATACTTGCTCGACTTGCCGCGCAGATAGGCGTGGTAACAAAGGCATTTTCGTAATAGATCCCATTGGTGGCCAATCGATCCATCTCGGGCGTCTGAATAATTGGATTCCCCGCAAAACCCAACGCATCCCAACGTTGATCATCCGTGAGGATAAAGATGATATTGGGGCGATTTTCCTGCGCAAAAGCATGGGCACTGAGCACTAAAAGGAAGAAGAGAAAAAGGTTTTTTTGCATCATTCAGAATTTCTACATTTCCAAGAGACAAAGTCTTTTCCAGAAAACTATCCTGCCTTGAAAAAAAAATGTCAATCCCGATTTAAATTGGAGAACTGCTCATCTTTTTTAATTTTAAGTTAAAGCAAATCCATATCCTGTCACTTTGAAAAAACGGCTACTCCTTCTTGTCATTTATCTGGCCTTTATCAGCCTTGGACTTCCTGACTCACTTTTGGGTTCGGCATGGCCGGCGATGTTTGAAGATTTGGGGGTTCCGGTAGATTATGCCGGAATTATTTCCATGATCGTGGCGGCAGGGACAGTGGTTTCCAGCCTTTTTAGCGGTAAACTAATAGGGAAATTCGGAGTCTCTACGGTAACGACGTTCAGTGTCCTGACGACGGCTATTGCCTTGATGGGCTTCGCTTATTCCCATCATTTTTTCTACCTATGCCTTTTGGCGATTCCCTTGGGATTAGGCGCAGGAAGCGTAGATACTGCGCTCAACAACTATGTTGCGCTGCACTACCAAGCCAAGCACATGAACTGGCTTCATTCCTTTTGGGGAGTTGGGGCGGCAATTGGACCGCTAATCATGGCTGGATATCTGGCCAAAGGAGAATCCTGGAACAGTGGCTACCAAACCATTGCATGGATTCAAATCGCATTGGTTTTGATCCTACTAGTTTCCTTTCCACTCTGGGTGAAAAGTCATCACGACAAGGAGTCCAACCAAGATTCCAAATCGCCAAATCTCCTTAACCTCTTGGTAACTCTTCCCGGGCTTAAGCAAGCCTTGGTTGTGTTTTTCTGCTATTGCACCATCGAGGCGACATTTGGACTATGGGGGGCGAGTTATTTGGTTTTCGAACGGGGGTTTGAAGTAGATCAGGCAGCGAGACTAACTTCCCTTTATTATTTAGGAATTACAGTAGGTCGATTTTTATCCGGTTTTTTGACTATCCATTTTACAAATCGTCAATTGGTTTATCTCGGGCAAGGAGTAATCG
>CAYTXN010000313.1:0-3979 GCA_964441195.1 uncultured Limnohabitans sp. | reverse complement strand
AAAATGTTCCAAAGAAATTATGAGACGGTATTCATTTTAACTCCCGTTTTGTCTGATGTTCAGATGAAGGATACCGTCGACAAGTTTGTAAACTTGCTAAAAAAAGAAGAGGGGGCAGATGTTATAAATGTGGAAAACTGGGGTCTTAAAAAAATGGCTTATACCATTGACAAAAAGACAACAGGATTTTACGTATTGGTTGAGTTCAAGGCCGATCCTACCATCATCCGTAAGTTTGAGATTGAACTCAGACGCGATGAGAAAGTGATGCGATTCTTGACTACTGTGTTAGACAAGCATTCAATTGCTTATGCAGACAGAAGAAGAAAAGGAGAATTTAACAAAAAAGTAGAAGTTAAAGAGGAAGCCTAATGACACTAGTAAACGAACCAATCAACAGAGGCGAAATCAGGAAGAAATATTGCCGATTCAAGAAGCACGGTATCAAATATATCGACTACAAGGATCCTAACTTCCTATTAAAATTCGTAAACGAGCAAGGTAAAATTCTTCCAAGAAGACTTACCGGTAACTCTGCCAAATACCAGAGAAAAGTAGCGCAGGCTATCAAAAAAGCAAGACACTTGGCTTTGTTGCCATTCGTAACCGATGGTTTGAAATAATTCGGTCTTGTATCGCTCAATCACAAAAGATCATTACAAATGGACATCATTCTAAAAACAGACATAAAAGGTCTTGGCTACAAAAACGATTTAGTAGCTGTTAAGCCAGGTTACGGAAGAAACTACCTGATCCCTCAGGGATTTGCCGTATTAGCTACAGGTTCTAACAGAAAGATTCTTGCTGAAAACATCAAGCAGGCTGCCCACAAGGCTGAAAAAATCAAGACGGAAGCTGAGAATATCGCAGCAAAACTTGCTGAGACAACTTTGGAAATCAAAGCAAAAATCGGCGACTCCGGAAAAATCTTCGGTAAAGTGACTACACTTCAGATTTCTGACGCTTTAGCCACACAAGGGTTTGAGATTGACAGAAAGAAAATCTCCATTGGCACACCAGTAGACGGTGCCGGAGAATTCACTGCCGATATTGATCTTCACCGGGAAGTAAAAACTAAAGTAACGTTTATTGTCTCCGGAGAATAAATTTCACTTTAAAAAGTAAAAAGCTCGCCTCACAGCGAGCTTTTTTTTATGCCAATGCTTTTTCTAAATCTTCTACCAGTTTTTTAGAAACTGCCTTTGCATTTTTCTCACGTGCTTCTTTGAAGGCAGCCAAGGCCTGAGAAGCTTTTTCGACTACACCTTCAGGATTTTGATCATTTTGGAAACTTACCCAGCACCAGCTAAGATCAGCAGCCAAATCTGCGTGCTTCAATTTCCCTAATTTCTCAATGACTTCAGCTACCAATTTTTCCATTTTTTCTACTTTCATAGCGCTAATAAATTTTAGTTTAGTTTTCAAATTTGAAACAAAACAATGTAAATATTTTCATTCAATCAACACAACTGCTTGAAAATTAACAAAAAGACAAAATTCAATCGATTTCGATACATAGTATTTCTGAAAAAAAAATAAAGCTCAGTGAGAATTTGAATTCTTTTTCAATTAGCTCCCAAAAATATTTTACCGTCTGAATGCAAGTAAATTACATGATCAGGTCAAAAATCTTTGAAATGCAATTTGGAAAAAATAAGGTAAGAATCTACCTTTGTGACACTTTAAGAAAAGCGAAGTCTTTCTTAAAGCAAAATTGGCCGATGGTGTAACTGGCAACACGTCTGATTTTGGTTCAGAAGAGTCCAGGTTCGAGCCCTGGTCGGCCAACGAAAGCTTTCCGATTATTCGGAAAGCTTTTTTATTTTATGAGTGTTTGTCTAATATCATCTAGTTGCGTAGTAGTATTTTTCAATAACCTTAGCCGAAAAGAATTCATAGCGAACCTCCCCAAGTGCTCGGTCAGCCGATAATTGGCTACTGCCCCCACTCCTGCTCCAATGATTGGTATAAGTTGGGCCAACTTCGCTAAATCAATATAGTCCCTGTAATCAAGCTGAAAAGTCCTCCAATCGAAGTCATTCATTTCTTTTGGCAATTCACTTTTGAAATCCTCCCAGTTTTCAATCAAACCAATAAGCTCATTACGACGCTTCTGATCAGAGAAACTAAGCTGAAATATGTACAGCAAAAATAGGCGCTCGTGGTAATCTTTCGTGTCAGCCCCATATAGTGCCGCGATATCAAAAAGCATTTTCATTTTAATGGTCAAAAAGGCAGGAAAATCCACAAATCCGAGTAAAATCCCTCCTGCACCTGTTATGGCTCCTTCTGCGGATGCGGTATTCCTATACCATTTGATTCGTTCCCGAACTTTGTTTTCCCTAACCATCGGGATCATATTAGGATCTGCCTTGGGTACAATCCAAGCAGAACCTGTGATCACAGCTTTCACCATATTTTCAATAGCCATGGTGATCGCCTTGTGAATTTTTTCTGGTATGATGCTATTTATTTTTCCCTGAACGCCATGAGTCAACCGACTGAATAAGCCTGGAGATTTTTTCATCTCATATAACCATAGTCCAACCTCTGCATCAATATAATGTTGATATGAATCCATAATTTTCACTTTTCTAGGAATTTCTTAAACATCTCGAGACAATTTTTCTGTCTTCTGCCAAAGCTAGTAACGAGGACAAAGTCCACTAGGTCACATATATTTTATATTGATAGAAACTTTATTTTTAAATCAATTCCTGATCAATCTAAATTTTGGCAAAAACCATACTTTCGAAGGAGTAATTGGCAATATCTAAGCCTTAAGAGCCAGGTAGATAAAAAAAGGCTGCCTTTTTCAAGACAGCCTTTCTAATTTTTATGGATCAAATTATTTATACAACCCGTTGAAGAGCATTTTGAATGTTCCGTGAGATTGTCCACGGAAAGTTATTTCCGGACCAAATGCATAAAGCTTACCTTTTCCAACTTGCGCTTCAAAAGCGGTAACTCCATTTTTCAGGTATTGCTGTCCCCAAGCCCATCCGCTTTTCAGCGGTTCTTCGGTGCCAAACCAAGCTAATGGTTTCACACCTTGTAAAGCTGCTCCTGGAGCAAGCTTGAAAACTGGACTGTTGTTGAAGAGCACATTTGCTTTCTCCCCCATGCCATAGTTCGCCGGTGAAGAATTGTCTATATGCATTTCCAATACACTACCTGGGATGTAATATTTATCTCCAGTCAAAGATTTTTCTTTCTCGTCTGCAATCTCCACCAAGGCATTGGAAACTGGCAGATCCAAATGATAAGCGAGCGAAGTCGCTGCTCCTACAGTAATCACTTGGCCACCATTTTCCAAAAATGATTTTAGCTGCGGAATGGATTTGTCCATTGAAAGTCTTCCAATCATATGGTGGAATTCTGCTGGAATTTCCTCCTTTTTCGGTTGGCTTCCACTGCCATATCCACCTGTTGCACCTGGCATTCCAGGACCGATGAAGAGAATTACATCGTATTTTGCATTGAGATTTCCTCCATCAATTTCCTGAGGAAAAACTTGCTGGGCATCAAAATGAAACTGCTCCATCATCCACCTCACCCAACCGGAAGGCATCGAGCCTCCATAGTAATCATACAGGCCAATTCTGGACGGCTTTACCTCTTTTGCGCCAGCTGGCATCCCTCTTCCTGCCAATGCTTTGACACCAATTCTTTTAGCAATGGACTCGAGTTCCTTTTTACCGGAGGCGGGAACATAAAAAGAACCTGCCGGTAGCCCATTGCTCATGGTATTTGTTCGATAAACTTTCACTTTTGCCTGAAGCAAATCATTGACTGCCAAATAGGAATCATTCACGCGAGTGTCTAGTAAGTATCCGGAAGCATTTGGAAGTGTAGCTGGGTCCGGAGAAAGTAACTGACCGTAACTCACTCTTTCGAAAGGTCCGTCAAACCCTTCCATGATTCTATCCACTGTCACTCCCATCTGATATGCGAGCGTCCAACCTGCCGCATCATATGG
>CAYTXN010000312.1:0-4003 GCA_964441195.1 uncultured Limnohabitans sp. | reverse complement strand
AGTACCACATTGGCGGTTGCCTTTGTGTAGTCTTGTTTTCTTGCCAGAATGATTTTGAATTTGGTTTCTAGCTGATATCGGCCTTACTGCGGCATTTTGTGAAAATCCTCATTTCTTAATACCAGCCATTAATGGTTCGATCCCGCTCACCAACCATGGCTGGCTAGATGATCGTTCATGCCTAAGGCATTTGAATTTGCAACATTTTTAAAGTCCCATAGGGACGGACGATATCTTTTGACAAACCATTAATTGAAATCTTCAATACAAAAAACAAGACCCAGACTGAGCATAGTCTACTCTTTTCTCAATCAATCACCAAATAAGCTCTTGCCAAAGCAAACTTGCATCCTTACTCTGATTTAAGAATTGCAGCAGGATTAGCCTTTTGAATTTTCCAAATCTGAGAACTGACAGTAGCTGCAATGAAAAGAAGTAAAATCAATAAGCCCAAGCCAATTGGAACTATGCCGACTCCGGAATGAAAAGCAAAGAAACTGTTCAAAAAGCTGGAAATCAACACCACAGATATCCCCCTATCCTGAGCGTAGTCTACTTATTTCTCAATCAGTTACCAAATGTGCGTTAGACTGAGTTTGCAACTACGCTCGACTATTCAAACGAATTTGTAATTCGCTCTAAATGACTAATAATTGGACATTTAGCCAATTTAAAATTGGTCAGAATATTTGGTTGTAGTTGCTCCCGACAGTAGTAGGGGACTACACACAGCGGCCAGAGGAACTTCAAAGCAATTGCAAGTAGCGGTTTTTGCAATTTGAGGATCAAAACGTAATTTTTTTTATGGGCGATGCATATCAGATCAGAGAACAAGAAATGTCTTATTTTTTGACTTTTCAGGTCGTTGGTTAGACTGATGTCTTTCCAAGAAAAACCTATAGGGACTTCGTTTTAGAAAATCTGACCTATAGCCAAAAAGAAAAAGGATTGTACTTGTATGGTTATGTAATCATGAACAATCCTATTCATCTGGTGGCCCAACATAAAAATTGCAGATTAACAGATCGGGATTTCAAGAAGTTTACCAGCAAAAAACTACTTCAAATCATTCTGGAAAATGCATAAGAAAGCCGAAGAGAATGGCTCAAGTTGATTTTTGAATATCATGCAAAGTTTAATAATCGATCGGGGAAAAATATCCAACAGTAAATTTCCGCATTTGTAATTTGCTAGAATTCAATCACCTAAAATTAAAATCCTTATAAATAAAATCCTTCGAAATCTCCACCTTTGAATACCTACAAAACATAACTGACACCCCAACAAGAATCCTCTACGAAAATGGAAAAACAGATAGTCCCATTGACAAATTGCGACGTCCCTTCACTTTGGAGTGAGCATAAAAACGAATTACGAAATTTTATCTACAAGCGAGTTAAAGATGAAGATTTGACCAACGACATCCTTCAGGATGTATTGATGAAAGTATATAACTTTTGTCTATCAAAATCTGGAGTTAAGAATATCAGAAGTTGGCTGTTTCAAATTGCTCACAATACAATAATCGACAGCTATCGCAGACAATCTAAATTCATTCAGCAAGAGGCTGAATTTGACCTAGCCGATGAAGATGAAAATTTAGCTTTTAAAGATGCCTTGGATTACATTTTGCCCATGCTTGACTTTTTGCCAGAGAAATACGCTGAGCCATTAAAGTTAGCAGACATAGATGGACTGAAGCAAGCGGACATTGCCCAGAAATTAGGATTGAACTTATCGGCAACCAAATCCAGAATACAAAGGGCTAGACAACTACTCAAGGACGAGTTTGTGACTTGTTGCTACTTTGAAACAGACAAGCAAGGCAACATCATTTCATTTGAAATAAAAGATAGCTGCAAACCGCTGCAAAAAATTAAAAAAGAAATTCAAAAATAATTTTGCGTCTTTTTCGAAAATCGCCCGTCTTGAGGTCATAACAATTAAATCTCAAGAAAATGAAACGATTTCACGTTCACACCCGGGTAAAAAACCTCCAGGAAAGCATTGAATTTTATAATGCCTTATTTAATGTAAAACCTTCGGTGCTAAAGGCCGACTATGCCAAATGGATGCTTGAAGACCCTCGCATCAACTATGCGATTTCTACAGGACACAGTGATAACGGCATCGAACACCTGGGCTTACAGGTAGAAACCGAAGCTGAACTCCAAGAGGTATATGCCAATATGGAGCGTGCAAAAGGAACCATAAGAGAAGAAGGTGAATGTACTTGCTGCTATTCCAAATCACAAAAAAGCTGGATAACTGACCCACAGGGAGTGGATTGGGAGGCATTTTACACCTTTGGATCGGCAACTGTATATGGAGAAGGCATCAATGCCAAACCTGCACCTGAAGTAATGGATCAATGGACAGGAAACGATAGTAAAGAAGTGGCCTCAAAAGGCGTACAAGCCAGCGAGAAGCCTTCATGCAATGGCGCCTGTACATTGTAAATACCCATATTTATTTAAAATAATTCCCAAAAACTTAGAAGATAATCCAAAATGAAGGCTCGATTCTTATTGACGGTAGCAACAATTCTTTTCAGTGAAATTGTAATTGCTCAGGAAAAATTTGATTCAACTGCTTATATGCAGTTTTACACAGACCGGTGGGAAAAAGTAAGCTTTGAGGACTTTATGGCAGAAAAGCCATTAAAGGCTTTAACCGATGAAGAAAAAATAGCGGGATTAAGCAAGGCATGGGCTGAAGCTAAGTACAACTTCGCTAATTTTGATCTTGTCCCAAATCTGGATTGGGACAGCTTATATCTGGCCTATATTCCAAAAGTAACAGCTACTGCCGAGGCTTTGGATTACTTTAGAGCACTTCAAAGCTTCTATCAGCCTTTAAGAGATGGTCACACGGGCATCTCATTTCCCGGTTCCTACATCAAAAATGAATGGAATGGTGTATTAGCAATAGAGGTTAGGTGGATAGAAAATAAAGCAATTGTCGTTTCGAATACCTCAACCAAACCCGGCGAAAAGAACATCATGCCAGGAGCTGAACTGATAGAATGGAATGGAGTTCCCTTGAAGGAACATATTCAAAAGAACATCAGTCCCTACCTGAATTTCTCCACAAGTCAGGACAGCACCGACAGAGCATATCGGTATGTGCTTACTATTGGTAAAGCAGGTTCAACAGTTCCGATCACGTACAAAACTCCTGATGGGACAAGGCTTAAACAAGAAATGGCGTATGAACCTGTTAATCTTTTTTGGGATCGTAATCCCCTTGCAACTTTTAAAATCCTGAACGGAAATATCGGTTATCTACAAGTCAATTCATTTAATGATGAAAAACTGGTGAGCATGTTCGATTCGCTTTTTTCTTCTATAGCCCAAACCAATGCCTTGATCATTGATGTTCGAAACAATGGTGGAGGCAATGGCAATAACGGTTTTGAAATTTTAGCTAGCCTTACTGATAAACCTTTTTACCCGGGCAAGTCCGTGATCCGGCAATACAAGAGCGTAGGCAGGGCTTGGGGCCAACCAGAAAGTATTGAAGTAGAAAATTGGGATTGGAAACCTTACAAAGACCAGTTGTATAAAAAACCCGTAGTTGTGCTCACTAGTGCTGCGACCTATTCTGCTGCTGAAGATTTTACAGCCACATTCCAAAGCATGAAAAGAGGAATTGTGGTCGGTGAACCAACAGGTGGAAGCACCGGGCAGCCTATTATGTTTACCCTGCCTGGAGGCGCGATGGGGCGTGTATGTGCAAAACGAGACCTGTACGCGGACGGGAAGGAATTTGTTGGTATTGGAATAATGCCAGACCTTCTTGTAAGACCTACCTTCAAAGGTATAGTCGATGGAAGAGATGAAGTATTGGAAGCAGCTGTTCTTTATCTCAAAAAGGGCTTATAATCCCCTCTGGGTGCAGTTTGAAGTTTGGTTGAGCCTAGTTTTGCCCCCCTGCTCCCGTACAGCTGTCGGGACTGGCCTTTCGCTATCCCGATAGCTTTCGGGATCACAGCAGTTTTTCC
>CAYTXN010000311.1:0-4022 GCA_964441195.1 uncultured Limnohabitans sp. | reverse complement strand
CAGATCACAATGGCTTCAATCAGAAATTGCTGACGAATCCGAAGTGGTGTCGCCCCAAGCGCTTTCCGGATTCCAATCTCCCGAGTTCGTTCCGTTACTGAAACAAGCATGATATTCATCAACCCTATCGATGCTCCCAGGAGTGTGATAAATCCAATCCCAAAGCCCCCAATGCGAAGGTAGCCAGCGACTTCTTCCAAACTTTCAGCAACTGACTGACTTTTGGTCAATTCGAAGGAATCTTCTTGTATTACTCGATCCTGTCGGATTTTTCGCATGATGCCAATTGCCTGACCCATTTCGTAGTCGATTTTGCCTGGATCGGAAGCCACACCTGTAATTCTATAGTTAAATGTTCCTCTCGTATCTAGTCTAGAAGCGTTTTCGATAGGAATAAGAATCTGACGATCAGCACCCTGATCTTGCCCAACTCCACCTTGCTTATCCAATACACCTATAACAGTATAAGGTCTGCCCAAAAAAGTGATTTTCTGATTTATGGGGTCTTCTCCGGGAGTAAAAAGAAGCTCCTCCAGCTCTTTCCCGATAATGGCCACTGAATTCCCGTATCGAACTTCCATGTTACTGAAGTTTCGTCCCTTGGAAAGTTTAACTGCTTTGATGGAGAGGTAATTCTCATCCCCACCTCTGATCCGCGTATTCGGGTTTGTCTTTTTAGAACCTCTCTTGACCTCAGCCGAACCAGAAACCACATTAAAAACTGTCGAAATTCCTATGGCAGCATAATCCTCCTTAAATTTTTGTGCTTCTCTGAAGGTGATGTTTGGGTAGGTTTTTTCCGTTTTTCCATCTTGCACGACGCGCCCACCACTGAAACCTTTGTTTCGAATATCAAATGAATTTGCTCCTAATCCGGCAAAGCTTTCTGCAATCTGTGCTTTGATTCCGTCAATTGCTGTCAGCATCCCGACCAGAGAAGAAATCCCGATTGCAATGATGGCACCCGTTAGCACCGTTCGAAGCAAATGGACTTTTACAGAGTTGAGCGCCTCGCGGACATTTTCGATCAGATTCATGAATTGTACGTTTTTAGAACAGCTTTTTTAGAAATTCAAATTTGCTAATCTTAATAATAAGCAAATACGGAAGATTTGACCATTTGTAAGAGAAAATTTAACATCTGCTAAAAAGAAACAGGTTTTTAAATCTTTCGCATTTAGAAAAAATTCCAAAAAGATTAGTGCATTCTGTCTCCTCTTACTTCCAAACTCTTCAAGACATTGGCCTCGAATTCCAGCCATTCTTTCCATCGAAGATTCACTTTTTCAGGATCTTGATATTTTTTTGCCAGCTCGATGAAAGTCACAAAATGTCCCGCCTCAGAAATCATCAATTCATAATAGAACTTCTGAAGCTCCTCATCTTTGATGTTTTTTGACAAAAGCTTAAAACGCTCACAACTTCTGGCTTCGATCAAAGCGTTCATCAGGAGGTGCTCGGTCAGGTGCTGCTTCCGGTTTCCGCCTTTTTTGACAAACTCATTGAGCTTGATTACATATTCATCTTTTCGGGGAAAGCCAAACTTCATCCCTCGCTTTCGGAGTTGTTCTAAAACTCGTTCAAAATGACCCCATTCCTCAGCCACAATCGGTGTTAAGGTATCCACCAATTCATCTAAATCATTAAACCGAAGGATCAGACTGATGCAGGAGGAAGCGGCCTTTTGCTCACAATACGCATGATCGACAAGGATATCCTCGATTTGCATCTCTGCAATTCCTACCCACCGTGGATCTGTAGGCAGCTTTAAGTGAAGCATTTTCTGTTTGGTACTTTCTTCCCAAGTCATCATAATTGTATCTCAAGGATAAACAATGTATTGTCTTCTTCGGCATTCGATATTCGATGTTCAAAATTCAAAATTTAAAAATTTCGAACACAGAATACTGAATATCGAATGTAGAGGTGGCTCATAGATTGAATCATAGCCATGCTAATCAAACAAATACCAAGAAATACCAAGGTCTAAAAACGAACGATAACCCGTGTAATCAGGCGTAACAAAATATCCTTCTTGAGCCATAAATCCAGAGTTGAGATGGTTGTATTTGAATAGCACTCTAGTTCGATTGATTCGGAAGTCAAGGAACAGATCCGCAACTGGATAAGCAAAGACATCGAAGGTGTTTTGCAAATGAAATTGTTGGATGGCAGGGTTATATGCCTCAGCGAAATAGGAAGATTTGTAACGGATATCAATTCCCATTTGAACATAAACGTTGTTATCAAACATGGGACCATCAAAGTAGAATCGCGTATTTCCAAAAAAACGTGGAATTCTGAAATTGTCTGCCCCTCCACCTGTGACCTCTGTGTAAATTAACTCTGCATCCAGGCGAAACTTTTTCCCGATCTGAATATTGGCAATCAACCCCGGCATGACCATAAATACCTCACCAGATGCTTGGGTGGCAATTCTCTCCTCATTAAAAAAGACGTAATTATTGACACGGTTAAGGGTCAAATTCGGCCTCAGACTGATCTTGTCAAAATCCAAAATAACCCTTCCTTTTACCTGATCAACTCCTATGTTGTCAAAATCATTTTCCCATTGAAAATGATTGCCGAAGTAAATCTGCTGAACAGAATTAGGCTTGTAAAGCGCTTTGGTGTATTCCAATTCGAGCCAAGGTGACTGGAATAATCCATGAATTCGAAATGCACCCGGAATCAGATATTCTCCATCTGCACTCAAAGCCCACTTTTCAGAAAGTTGACCGATCAATTCTCCACCGAGGTACAACTCATTAAATACTTCTTTTCTATCTAGGAAAAATGGGCTTTCCATCCTGCCATTTCTAAATCGGGTGAATGCATTGTAGTAAAACCCTTTATAAGAACCTTTCACACCTAGTTCATTCCTCCACTCGGCAAAATCACTTCTATTTTGTGTAGTATCGGGCTGATCATTTAACCTCTCGGAGTTAAAAAATAAGGAGTCTGAAGTATTGAGAAAAGACTCAAAAACCAAATTCTGGTTTTTTCGATCCAGTCGATGGTAGACTTGGAGGCCATTTCCAAGTTTGTATTCGTGATACAAATGATAATCCTGTCTCAGATCTCGAGCACGTGAATTTTGAAGCCAAACTTTGGCATCTTCATAGGTAAAATAAAGTGAGGTGGAATCGATTTCTGGAGGTATAATTCCCCCTATTTCCCAAACCTCATGCTTCATTCTGGAGAAAGACCCCAACAGCCAATATTTACCATTTTCTGAACGGTAGTTGGTGTGAATCGCATAGGTATTTTGCTCCACCATATTGTCATCACGCTGCACAGGATTGAGCGTTTTTCTAACCCTAAGCGTATTGTAATCGATCCCAATATTCCATCGAGGTGTCACATTCCGAGCAAAGGCTATATCCAACATATTTCTCTGACCTCCACCAAAAAAGGCCGCCATTTCAGTAAAGGGTGATTTGGTGTCAAAATATCTTCTCTTGGCTGGATCTCGGAAGTAGATATCATATGCATGGAATCCCGAACTCAAGCCGATTAATTCCGGAACCTCATAAAAAACAGGCTTGGCCGCGCTTCCGATATTTCCTAGATCCTGGTATTTCCAACTCTGTTTGGCAACCGGATCATAGTTGTGAAAGTTTCGCAGAAGTGTATCCTGTTCAAAGAGTTGGAGGCGATTGCGTTTTAGATCTTTTTCGAAAAAATAAAGGGTTGTTTTTGGTCCATAGACCTGTCTGGTACTATCGTCAAGAAGTGGCCTTCTGCCATCAGTCTCCTCTTGTTCTTCTTGCTCTACCAGCTCTCTACCTTGGCGGGCAGGTTGACCAAATCCACCAGTATTTTGACCCTGAGGAATTGGACGCTGAGCAACCAATGACTGTAACGACAGCATCGTGAATAGACTTCCAAAAATAAATACCCTTCTGATCACTGCTTTCTGAATTTTCCCTGAATGTAATTGAGCAGCATTTCTTTGTCTTCTTGATCAAATTTTGCCTCAATCGGCAGTACAAAAATCGGAATTTCCCCCAAAAATCCCT
>CAYTXN010000310.1:0-4044 GCA_964441195.1 uncultured Limnohabitans sp. | reverse complement strand
AAGATACCTTTGAGGAGATTTTGACCGGTGCAGGTGCAACGCTTTTGGGCGAAAAGCCGGGAGAAGACACGCTTTACGGACTAGCTGCTCCCGGTAGAATCATTCACGAAGTAGGAACGGCACGAATGGGCAATGACCCGAAATCTTCCGTCGTAAATTCCAATTGCCAAGTGCATGACTGCAAAAACCTTTTTGTGGTGGATGCAGCTCCTTTTGTATCTCAGGCAGATAAAAATCCGACTTGGACAATCCTTGCGCTCTCTTGGAGAACATCTGATTACATCGTTGAGCAGTTGAAACAAAAAAACATCTAAGCCATGAATAGACGAGAAAATCTCAAACTTCTCTTTACAGGCTCTCTTGGAGCTGGACTAATGATGACCGGCTGCGATCCGGTGGATAAAAGCGTACAAGGGCAGGTTTTCACTGGTGGAACACCAGGTGGCAGAACCGAAGAAGAGAATCTCCGAGATGCCAAATTGATGGAAGGGACTTTTTTCACCGATGAGGAGCGAAAAAAGTTGGATACTTTGGTCGATATCATCATGCCGGCAGATTCCGAATCTCCTTCCGCTACCGAGCTGAAAGTTCCTGACTTCATCGACTTTATGATGAGGGATCAGCCCAACTCACAGACTCCCATGCGAGGTGGATTGATGTGGTTGGACTTCGAAGCGGATGAAAAATTCGGGAAAACATTCAATGAACTTTCGAAAGATCAGGTAATTGCGATCGTGGATGAAGTAGCATGGCCGGAGAAAGCCAAACCTGAATATCAAGGTGGAGTTCGCTGGTTTAATATGCTCAGAAACCTCACTTGCTCAGGATATTTCTCTACCGAAGCAGGCTGGAAATACATGGGCTACAAAGGTAACCAGGCAAATGTCTGGGACGGTGTCCCACAGAATGTTTTGGACAAACATGGACTTTCAAATCCTGCGCAATACCAAAACCTTTATCTCAAACCTGAGGATCGAGGAACAGTTGCCGTTTGGGACGATGAAGGCAACTTAATCGGTTAATTCCCAATTTAGTGAAATCGAAAATCCACGTCTTTGAAACCGTGGATTTTTTGTTTCGTACTATCCACAATCTCAGACTTACCCCAGCACAATGAAGTTCCACTTTTCTCCCAGATTTCTTTCAATTCAAGTATTGTCAATTCTACTCCTTTTGGTCAGTTCCTGCTCAAAAAATGTCACTATGACCCGGCTAGTCCCTGCGCCGGTGACGGTTCCAAATCATGTTCAGAAAATCGTATTGGTCGATCGTACTAAACCACAAAGCCAAGGACTTGCCATCCTTGGTGGAATTATTACAGGTGAGCTTCCATTTGAAGTTAGAAATGCCGTTCAAGCCACGCTTTCTTCGCTTCAAATGTCACTCAACAGCTCCCCTCGCTACCAAATCGTTCGAGCAAACGAACGTCTTCCCGGCGGAATTTTCGGGCAAATGTTTCCAAATCCGCTGGATTGGTTCACGGTAGAGCAGCTTGCCAATCGCTATCAGGCAGATGCGGTGTTGACTTTGGAGAATTTCAGTTCGGACTTCGTAATCACAGATCAGCAGCGATTGATCAAAAAAATTGTTAAGGAAGGTAATACCAGCCGGGAGGTCGAAATTCAGGGATTTTATGTAGAAGGAGTCGCTACGGTCAGTGCTGGATTTAGGCTATATGATCCAAAAGAGCGAAATATCATCGATCAGCAGCGGTTCGAAAAGCGAAATCTATGGTCGGCCGAAGGAGAAACAAAAACTCTGGCAATGGCACTTTTGATCTCTAAAGCAGATGCCGCTCGGGTCGTCGGTGAAATGGCAGGCGCTGGATATGCAACCAAAATTGCTCCGATGTACGCAGAGATCAACCGGGGTTTTTTCCCAAAATCCAAAACTGATCCCGCTGTAGCTTCAGGAGCCAGACTTGCTGAAGTGGACCAATGGGAACAAGCTATTGAAACTTGGCAGGCTGCCCTTCCGGGTGCGGATGAAGAAAGTGGTGGCATGTTGTCTTATAATATTGCCGTGGGATACGAAGTACTTGGATCCTTGGAACTTGCCAAAGAATGGGCCGGAAGGGCCTACACAGAGTTTGGACTAAAGAAGGGCAGGACCTACGTCAAAACTCTAAACGGTCTTCTTCAGCAGCAGGCACTTTTACAGCAGCAAATGGAAAAAGATAATGAGATGCGATAATTCTTAGTCACTTTGATTTACACCCGATTACCAAAATGTATAACAAGTCTACATAATCCTCTACAAAACCCGACTCGTCTCCAACTAATCACCACTCAAAAAGACCTTTTTCCGTCCAAAAGCGGTTCAAGCAGACTTTGGGTCCGATTGCTTATATTCCCTCCTGATCAAAGAAAATCACATGCAAAAATCTACTTACTTAATCCTGATGGCAGCAGGAATGATGTCTTTCGGTTCGCTACAAGCCCAAGACATCAAACCCACCACAGAAAAAGCACTTCAAGAATCCGTGGACAAGCATAAAGCCATGCTTGCCTCCACCCCACTCAAAGATTTCAAAGCACGAAATGTCGGCCCTACCAATATGTCCGGCCGAATCGTGGATATCGAGGTGGCTAATGGTGGCTTGACTTTCTACGTCGCGGCAGCTTCCGGAGGAATCTGGAAAACTGAAGACAACGGACAGTCTTTCAACCCGATTTTTGATCATCAAGGTGCTTTGGGAATCGGTACCATGGCACTTTCCAAATCTGATAACAACATCCTTTGGGTTGGTACTGGCGAGGACAATTCCAGCAGATCCACCTACGCAGGCAACGGAATCCACAAGTCCACCGACGGAGGTAAAACTTGGGAACACATCGGTTTGACTCATTCCCAACACATTGGGCAAATCCTGATTCATCCGACCAATCCTAATATTGTCTGGGTGGGTTCGATGGGTGGACTTTATTCCAAAAACAAGGAAAGAGGCCTTTACAAAACTACCGACGGAGGTAAGACCTGGAAGAAAACACTTTACATCGATGACAATACTGGCATTATCGATATTCAGATTCATCCTACAAATCCTGACATTTTACTTGCAGCAAGCTGGGAGCGATTCCGACAGGCGCATGACTTTATCGGCAATGGCAAGGGTTCTGCGATCTGGAGATCTGAAGACGGCGGCAATACCTGGAAGAAAGCTGTAGATGGTTTTCCTCAGGATGAATTTGTTGGAAGAATCGGCTTTGACTTCAGTCTTTCAAATCCAAATGTTGTTTACGCGCTTTTAGACAACCAGGGCAAATCTGAAAAGCCTGCCGATCCTCCACGTCAGCGTGGAAATCAGCAGCAGGAAGAAAACCCATTGGAATTGGAAGATTTCAAGGAAATGACTGTCGATCAAGCCTTGGCTTTGGATGATAAAAAGATTGAATCTTTAGCGCGGAGAAGTCAATTCTCAACCAAATATACTCCCGCAGAAATCAAACGCCTGCTCAAAACCGGAAAAATCACCCCTGCCCAAATCGCAAACTACAACGGCGGGGCAGTTGATGCCAACGCTGCAATGTTTGGCCAACCCATCATTGGTGCGGAAGTCTATCGCTCTGAAGATGGCGGCAAATCTTGGAAGAAAGTTTCCGAGTCTGACCTTAGCCGATTGTACAATACTTACGGATATTATTTCGGAGAAGTCAGAGTGAGCACTTCGGATGAAAATGAAGTATTCGTGTTGGGAGTTCCTTTGCTTGTGTCACGAGATGGGGGAAAAAACTTCAGCCGAACAGATTCGATAGGAGATCCTCATGCCGATCATCAGGCCATGTGGATTGACCCGAATAACAGCAAGCATATCCTACTCGGAAATGACGGTGGATTATACCGAAGCTTCGGCGGTGGTGCCCGTTGGGATCACATGAATACACAAATGCCTATTTCCCAATTCTATTCGGTGATGGTGGATCAAGCAACACCTTATACCATTTATGGTGGAATGCAGGATAATGGCGTCTGGTATGGTAAATCCACCAACAAGCCAGAAGATCCTTGGGAGCCGCTTTTCGGAGGAGACGGAATGGTCGTGGC
>CAYTXN010000309.1:0-4073 GCA_964441195.1 uncultured Limnohabitans sp. | reverse complement strand
ATTCCCCGAAGGTTTGAGGAAGAAGCACCCACAAGCGTGCAGGCAAAAACCTGAGTTCGCTGAAAAATATCTGATCGAATATAGTCCTCCAATTGACTTGCCGCTTCACGAATTCGAGAAACTTCCTGATACATTAATTTGCGTTGCGCACGCTCCTCAGGACCAAAGTTTCGCTTGTATTGCTTGGCGATTTTGAGATAGGATTCCGTTTCTTTTCGGAGCTTTTTCAGATCTCGAAAGCTGTCGTGAAAAGCGATTTTGGCATCTAAAGTCTGATTTAAAATCTTTTCCTCCACACGTGCGGGATGCCCAAGTCGAAGTGTCGAAATGCCAGAATCAACCAACTTTTCCACCAAAAGATCAACCGCTGCATTACTCGGGGCTGTGACCAAAATACTTTGCCCTCTTTCGACAGCCTGACGAATTGCTGCAATCAAAGTCGTAGTCTTGCCCGTACCCGGAGGTCCATGAACAATGGCAAAATCCTGAGCTGAGGCAATTTTTTGACAAGCTTGATTTTGGGAAAAGTTCAGGCCGGGAAGATCTATTGCCTGCAATTCTTTGAACCTTGGTTTAGCTTCTCCAAGAGCAATGTCTCTCAGTTCGGCAAGTCGGATATTCTCACCCTTAATCACTTTTTTCAGCGCTGACTCCATCTCTCGATAACTCGCTTCGTCAAATAGCAAGTCCACGCCCAATCGAGAATCTTGCATCCAATCGGGAATCTCATCAGCCTGGAGGGTCACGACCATGGAGTCTTTTTTTACTTGATTGACCACGCCATTGACTCGATTTTCCAATCCTTGGTAGCCTTCATGTGTAGAAAAAAAAGTAACTGATTTTCCAGATGAAAAGGAAGAAGGATAGTTGGAATCCATTCGCTCCACTTCGACCAAAAGCCGCTCTCCCATCCCGATTTTGTGTTTTTTGAGAAGGATCGGATGCCAAGTGATGCCTTCCTTTTTCTTATCTGCAATAGATGTATTCAGAAATTTCTTCTTGTAATTGGCTAGGTCTTCGGACCACTCCAATTTGAGCAGTTGGAGACCTTGCTTAAGTTCATCGAGGATATTCGGCATCTATTAGTATTTTAGAGTACAAACTAAGCAAAAGTCAGCCGGTTTACCTTTTAAATGAATTTCTATGAACTTTCTTGCTCATGCCTATCTCTCTTTTGGAAATGAGGGTGTGCTGGTTGGTAATTTTGCTGCAGACTTTATCAAAGGCAAAGAGATTCAACGTTACGATAAAGATATTTTGATTGGCATTTTGCTCCATCGAGAGATTGATTCCTTTACCGATTCTCATCCTTTGGTGCGAGCGGGACAGTCCTATCTCAGGCCACGATTTCGACATTATTCTACTGTGATTACAGATATTTTCTTTGATTATTTTTTGGGAAAAAACTGGGAAAAGTATTCAGACATCCTACTTAAAACCTTTGTCAACCAAACATATACCACCATTGAATCTCATTTAAATCTCCTCCCAGCCTCTTTTGGAGAAATGTTTGGATGGATGAAAAGTCAAAACTGGCTGTACAATTATCGAGAGATAGAAGGAATTCAAAAAGCACTTATCGGCTTGAGTCGAAGAACAACATTTGATTCCAAAATGAATGAAGCCCCTGAAGTCTTACTGGAAAAAGAAGCAGAATTTGAGGTAATTTTCTTCGCTTTCTTCAAGGATTTAGAGACTTTTGCCCGACATAAACTCCTCGAACTACAACGTATACATGGTAGTCATTAAACCAAAAATATCTACTTACATTTCTTTAAGCCTGATCTTGCTAGTGTTGTTGGCCGGCTTGATTCTGTTACTGCGCGATTTTGCATACAAAGGCAGCTTTGCACTTTGGTTCTATCTATTGGCTTGCTCGCTGATCACGCTTGTGATGTTGATACTTTTGGTGAAAATGATGGCTGGTTGGCGATTTATCACTGCTGGTAAAGACCACATTATAGTCAAACTTCCACTAAAAGGGATGTCTAAAGCCTACCCAGTGAATGAAATCATGCTTTGGGAAGAGGAGGTCATTCTAGCTAACAAAAAGGAATTCAAACAAGTGACCATTGCATTTACTGATAAAAATTCGATCTCTGTCTCGAATCATGAGCATGAATCGTACATCGACTTGGTCAATTATTTAAAGAAAAAAGCAGCCAAGCAAATGATCAAAAACAAAAAAGCCTGATTGCTCAGGCTTTCGTTTATTTTCTAGTTCTGAAATTTTTGTCGTAGAGTTCGACACTTTCCCGGATGATCCGCATGGCGTCTTCTTTGCCAAGGAAATCCTCCACTTTCACCTCTTTGTTCTCCAGCTTCTTGTAATCTTCAAAGAACCTATGGACTTCCTTCATCAGGTGAGGCGGAAGTTCGTCGATGTCATTGATGTAGTTCACGGATTGATCTCCAGCAGCTACTGCAATAATCTTATCATCTGCCTCTCCCCCATCTACCATTCGCATGACACCGATTACTTTAGCTGGCACCAAGGTCATGGAAGGTATATCAATCTGAGAAATAATCAAGATATCCAAAGGGTCATGGTCCTCACAGAAAGTCTGTGGGATGAAACCATAATTAGCCGGATAATGAACAGCAGAAAACAAGACTCGGTCAAGCATCAGCATACCTGTCTTCTTGTCAAGCTCGTATTTTCCTTTAGATCCTTTTGGGATTTCAATTACACCCATTACAAATTCTGGGGCATCTTTCCCGATGTTGACGTCATGCCAGGGATTAATCATATTTTTTTCATTTTGATAAAAAATGGCCTATTGCCAAGGCAAAGATACGAGCCCGAAGCAAATTCCAGATCTTAAAAGTTACCTTTATTCAGAGTCGGAAGAGTAACCGTGATGGTGGTTCCCTCGTCTAGCTGAGAATCCAGATTGATTTTACCTCCCATCTGTTCTACTGCTTCTTTGACCATATACAGTCCCAAACCCGTGCCTACGTTCTTTTGGGTCGCTCTGGCAAACAGATTAAATACTTCTTCCCGATATCGCTCTTCGATACCGATTCCATTATCGTCTACTGTGATAATCGCATCCTCTTCAATAACATCTATCGTGAGGCTAATCCACTTTTGACCGCCTTGGTCTTTCTGAAACTGAACTGCATTACTAAATAGATTATTGAGGATTACTCGGATTTTTGCTTCGTCACTGAAAAAGGGAATTTGCTGATTGACCTGCACATCTACATGAAAATGCGATAGGTCAAATTTTTCCCGATAAGCTTCCATTTGTTGATTCACAATATCCTGAAAGTGGATTTCGGTGATTTTGTGGTCGATCTTGGTAGATCGGTAGAAGTCCAGCATTTTGTAGATGAAATCATCCAATTTGCCTGTTGCTGTATCGATCATTTCAAAATATTCCAAGGCATTTGGATCGGCAATTTCCAATTTTGCAAGCTTGGAGATTCCAGAAATACTCATCAATGGACCTCGTAGCTCATGCGACAAACTGTAGACGAATTGATTCATCTCGGAGTGCAACTTTTGCAGCTTAACACTTTTCTCCTTGAGTTCACTTCGCATAAAGTAAATGTCCGCTGCGTTTTTAATGGAATTTTTGATCTGCTCAATATTCCATGGCTTATCAATGAATCGATAAACTTCTCCCTTGTTGATTGCGTCAATGACACTGGCAATATCTGAATAGCCTGTCAAGAGTATTCGTATCGGGTCTGGATTGATTTTGATCATTTGCTCAAAAAACTCCGTACCTGTCAAACCAGGCATCCGTTGATCGGCAATGACTACATGAATTTCCTCTTCTCTGACAATTCTAAGACCTTCCTCGGCATCAATGGCCGTAAAAACTTTGAAGTCCTTGCGCAGGCTTGCTCTAAACGATTTGAGGTTATTGTCCTCATCATCAATGTAGAGCACATGAATTTTATCACTCATACTTTGGGACATTTTGGTAAATAGGAAGTGAAATTATAAAAGTTGTGCCCTGACCTTCCTCGGTAATGACCTCCAGGGTGCCTTTGTGGTTCTCAATAATAGAATAAACTATGGAAAGACCCAAACCTGTGCCTTTGCCAACCGCCTTTGTCGT
>CAYTXN010000308.1:0-4094 GCA_964441195.1 uncultured Limnohabitans sp. | reverse complement strand
GCCGCATACACCATGATGGTGCCAGTGACCATCAGGCCAATTTCCTTTGGTAATTGACCTTGTTCTTGCTTTTCCGCAGGATATCGATCTAGGACTTTTTTCCAGCCGTATGCCGCAGGAGTTACTTTTCTGTAAAATGACAATAAGATCTCATCCTTTTCGGGTTGGGTCAAAAAGGTAACTAATAGCCAACCAACGGTGGTAATCGAAACGGAATAAACCAACTTCAAGTACGCCTGATTTTCAGGGATCAAAATCCAGTTCACTTTTGGATTAATCACCTCGAAAAAAATCGCTACAATAAACGAAATTGCCATGGCAGAAATTTCTGTGTAAGCGTTGATTCTCCACCAAAACCAGCGAAGAATGAAGATTAAGCCCGTTCCAGCACCTATTTGGAGTAAAATATTGAAGGCATCCAAGGCTGAGGAAAGTGCCAAAGCCAAAGTTGCTGACAGCACCATCAAGACAACAGTGGAAACTCTGCCGACAGCAACAAGTTCCTTATCAGAAGCTTCAGGTTTTAAGAATCTTAGGTAGAAATCATTCACAATGTAACTCGATCCCCAATTCAAGTGGGTGGAGAGCGTGGACATTACCGCGGCAATCAATGAGGCCAAAACGATTCCAATCAAACCTGTTGGCAGGAAAGTCAGCATCGCAGAATAGGCCAAATCATCACCGAGCTTGTCTACAGGGATATTGGGGAAAGCAGCCTGTAAATCAGAGATATTCGGGAAAATCACCAATGAAGAAAGGGCTATTAAAATCCATGGCCATGGTCTAAGTGCATAAT
This sequence comes from uncultured Limnohabitans sp., assembly GCA_964441195.1. Classification (GTDB taxonomy): domain Bacteria; phylum Bacteroidota; class Bacteroidia; order Cytophagales; family Cyclobacteriaceae; genus Algoriphagus. The sequence continues at coordinate 3,298 of CAYTXN010000308.1, read as the reverse complement.
GTGCAATATTGAAAAACAAAGTAGCGCCAATTGCATTTTTTTCATCTTTTGCGGAGAGCATCCGCTGCGCAATGTACCCACCACCTCCAGGCTCTGCACCTGGATACCAAGTTGCCCACCATTGGATGGCAATCGGCATGATAAAAAGTGGAATGTAGATATTTGGATCACTAAAGTCGGGAAGGAAGTTGAGTTTTGTAGACACCACTTCATGTGCCAGCAGATTATTTAATGAGCCAATCTCCGGTAGATCAAGAATGAAATAAGCAGCTCCGAAGGAACCTGCCATGGCAATAAAGAATTGAAAAAAGTCAGTCAATAAAACTCCTTTTAAGCCACCGAGTGAGCTATAGACCACCGTCACTATGGATGCAATTAAGAGCGTCTGAATCGGAGACAGTCCCAGCATGACTCCACCAATTTTTATTGCAGCCAGTGAAACGGTTGCCATGATGACCACATTGAAGAACACACCCAGATATAAGGCTCGGAAAGCTCTCAAAAATGCAGCTCCCTTGCCAGAATAGCGCATTTCATAAAATTCCAAATCTGTCGTAGCCTCAGACCTTCTCCATAGTTTGGCATAAACAAACACCGTCAGCATTCCCGTGAGTAGAAAAGCCCACCAGACCCAGTTTCCTGCCACGCCATTTTTTCGTACAAGATCAGTTACGAGGTTTGGAGTATCAGCAGAAAAGGTGGTAGCTACCATCGATACGCCAAGTAACCACCAAGGCATATTTCTCCCTGAAAGGAAAAATTCTTTGGCAGAACTTCCCGCAGTTTTTGCAGTGAAAAGCCCAATTGCAAGGGAAATAACAAAGAAGGCTGCAATGATGCCCCAATCCAAGGCGGATACATTCATAAGGTCTGGGTTTAATTTGGCGTCCAATTAACAATTTTTTTTTCTATCCAATAAAGTCTTCTTTAATTTTTTTGAAAAATAAGAGCCTCAAAGGATCTTCATGCTTTGGTTTACTTTTGCGAAAATCAAATTCAGTAAAATTTCATTTCTTCCCTATTTTCGCATCATGAATTCAGCTCTGCTACCTTCTTTAATTCAGTCCTATTCTGTTCTGGAAAAGCAGCCACTCCAAGTTTCAAACTTAGGAGAAGGACTAATTCATGAAACGTTATTGATAGAAGGGAAAACAAAACAATGGGTTCTTCAGGGATTCAATGAAACCGTGTTTAATTTTCCTGATCGGATTGATCACAATCTCTCCTTGCTAAGCAAACATTCAAAAAAAAAGCAACTACCCTTTCTATTACCATTACCCATTCTGAATAAATTAGGAGAAGGACTTTCAGAAATTAGCGGGAAAAAGTATCGACTTTTTGATTTTGTCCACGGGAAAACTCTGCAGCAGATCAGTAATCCGGATCAAGCTTATCTTGCTGCGCAAGCCTATGGAGAATTTGCAAAATGGGCTAAAAATATCAGCGGGGAAATGATGCAGGAGACCATCCCAAATTTTCACCGAGTTGATCTTCGATTCGAAAAACTCGTCTCGGTATCCAAGAAAACAACTGAGCTCAGCCCTGAAGAGACCGAAATTCTAGACTTCTACCTTAGCCAGCAGCACTTGGTGGACTGGTACCTAGATCAAGTGAATCATCTAACTCTCAGAACCACGCACAACGACACGAAAATCAATAATTTGATTTTCTCAGAAAATTTGGAAAAAGTGGAGGCCTTGATTGATCTGGATACCCTGATGGGCGGATACTTGATGTATGACTTTGGCGATTTGGTGCGGACTGTAGCGTGTAGCCTGCCCGAAACTTCTAACCAATGGGACGCTATTCAATTGATCTCGGAGATTTTTACCCAATTGCTTCAGGGGTACTGGGATGGAGTATCTGAATTTATCACCCCAGAGGAGACAAAATCGCTACTTTTCGGGGGAGAAATCATGACTCTGTTGATGGGGCTACGGTTTTTCACGGATCATCTCCAAGGCAACATCTATTATAGAGTAACCTATCCGGAGCAAAACTTCCACCGAGCCAAGAACCAGATGATTTTCCTGAAAAGTCAACAAGACAAAAGGGATGAGTTATTAGAGATTTGGGCGAAAGTGACGGGTCAGAATTTTTGATCCCTGACAATTGATATCAAAACCTTGGGTTTTGAACACTTCCAGCATTAATTTGCTTTCCCCCAAAAACCAGCTCAATTGACCGGAATTTTTGATACCCGAATTGAATACTTAAAAGGCGTCGGCCCTCAAAAAGCTGAATTGCTCAACAAGGAGCTGAATATTTTTACCTATGGGGAAATGCTCCAATATTACCCCTTTCGCTACGAGGATCGTACGAAGTTTTTCAAAATCCGAGAACTTCATGACGAACTGGAAAGTGTTCAGGTCATCGCACGAATTAAGAAGGTCGAACTAGTCGGATCAGGAGGTAAAAGAAGGCTGGTTGCTCATGTGTTCGATGATACCGGGCAGATGGAAATGACTTGGTTTAAGGGCATTCAGTGGGTTCAAAAAAAGCTTTTAGCCGGTGCCGCATACATTTTTCTTGGCAAACCAGCTCAATTTGGAAGAACTTGGAGCATGGCACATCCAGAAATAGAACCTGTCACTTCAGCCAATGAAAAGCGGAATAATTTTCAACCAGTTTATTCGACTACTGAAAAACTCAGAAATAAGTTTTTGGACTCACGAGGCATCTCAAAAATTCTAGAAGTTCTCGTCCCTGCTGTCTTTCCGCACATTCCAGAGACACTTTCTCTTGAAATTCTCGAGCAATACCAGCTCATTGGCAAGCAGGAATCGATCCGCCAAATTCATTTTCCGACAGCTCCAGAATTACTTCAGCGCGCAAGAAAACGACTCAAATTTGAAGAGTTCTTCTACCTACAGCTGCGCCTACTTATGCTGAAAGTAACTCGAACTGAAAAGTCACGCGGGCAAATCATATCTAATACGGAGTTGCTGACGGATTTTTACAAAAACCACATTCCATTTGAACTCACCAACGCTCAAAAGCGGGTAATTCGGGAATCTTTCTCAGACATGAAGTCGGGCAAGCAGATGAATCGATTGATCCAAGGAGATGTTGGTAGCGGAAAAACCATGGTAGCTTTTATCTGTACCCTGATAGCAATCGGTTCAGGAGCACAAGCCTGCCTGATGGCTCCCACGGAGATTTTGGCGAATCAGCATTATGAAGGATTGAAAGAATATGCCGATATGATGGGGCTGAAAATTGCGTTGTTGACTGGTTCAGTGAAGAAGGCAGCGCGAAAAATGATTCATGAAGACTTGCTTAGTGGAGAGCTCAAAAT
>CAYTXN010000307.1:0-4098 GCA_964441195.1 uncultured Limnohabitans sp. | reverse complement strand
AGCAGAGATTTTCCCCCTACGTGATAGCCTCTAAACCAGCGGAAAGGTTTTTCCTCAATGTAAGGCTGCTCATCTTCGGCCATGGCCCAGTGCATGGTCTCTTCTCTTTTCCAGTTTGCTGCTCCGATTCCTGAGCGCTTATCGACTGGAACTACTCCTCGGAATTCAAATTCCCAAGGTGCTTTTGATGCAGAAGGGTAATCTTCAATGTGTCGAACCATCCTTCCGCGCTCCAAAACGAGGGTTTTCAGGCCTTTTTCTGTCAGTTCTTTAGCAGCCCAACCTCCGGATGCACCGGAACCGATCACGATCGCGTCGTAAGTGCGTTTATCTTTTGAATCTTGTAACATGTCGTTTTGGGTTTAGGCTTGTGGGACGTCTACGCATCCATGATAGAATCCAGGTGCAACCTGATAGCCTCGGTAGTCTGCCATCACTTCTTTCACAGTGGTGAAACCCATAATGGTATTGGACCGCATCAAACTGTAGAATTTCTTTTCATCCTCGTTTTCGGACTCTTTCAAAGCCTGTAATGTTTTTTCCTTCTCTTCCTGAGAAAGATCTTCAAATCTTGCTCTCTTTAGCGCTTTGAGTTGAGCTTTGATCAAGTCCTGATCTTCTTTTTCATAGCATTTTTCGAAAAGCTTGATCAAAAATTGATCTGTGCCTGTGCTAAGAGCACCGATTGGCTGAGCATCTGGAGTTGGCAATTTTGGAGGGAGTCCAACGGGGATAAAAGTATCGGCAATTGAAGAAATCAACAGTTCCTCATCAAAGGTGAAAAAGCCTTCATGAGTCAACCGATCTACAATTTGCCATTTCCAATCGACGAGAACTAAACCTGCAATTCCAGCTACTGATCCACCGATGACTTTGAGTGATTTACGTCTATTCATTGATTTGGTATTTTGGGCGAAAGGCAACTCACAAGTTAGATTTTTTTGAAAAAGCCCAAACGAAAAAAGGCTGGAATTCCATAAGCGGAATTTCCAGCCTTTCGAATTAGGCTTGGAGACTCTTATTTGCGATAGTCTAAAGGAGCCTTACGATCACCAACCAGCGCTTCGTACACAAATCCATCTCCTCTTCTTCGGTTTAGTTCCTCCAGCGCTTTACCAGTTACCGACGGGTCTTTAAAAATATCCATTGCTGTCAAGGTTAAGGTTTTGGCAGCGAGCATCATACCTTTTTGCCCAATGGACATTCCTCCAGCTGCAACTGCCTGCCAAGTATGTGCGGAAGTGCCCGGAACCCATGTTGCAGTTCCTAGCCCAACTGTCGGAACAAGCCAGCTGATGTCTCCGACATCGGTTGATCCTCCACCACCTTTCTCATTCACAATAAAAGGAGTGATTTTCATCGCATCATCCGGACTTGCCTTCACTCCTGCTGGATAGGTTTTGATGATGTCTTCGGCAAATTTCCTCTCCTCGGGAGTATAATTTATACCACCGATTGACTCAAGGTTTTTGTGCATGAGTCTGGCGAGGGTTTCATTTGGCAAAAGGTTATACACACCATTGATTACTTCATATTCCATTCGAGTTTGAGTGCCCAAAGCAGCCCCTTCCGCAGTTTTTACCATTCTAGCAAAAATCTCCTGAACGACTGATGCATCTGGGTGGCGCACATAGTGGTAGGACTCCGCAAAAGCAGGAACAACATTTGGAGCTTCGCCACCTCGTGTGATGACATAATGCATTCTGGTTTCCATTGGAACGTGCTCACGCATGAGATTTACCATGTAATTCATTGCTTCGACTGCATCCAATGCAGATTTGCCGCGCTCAGGAGCCGCCGCCGCATGAGAAGCTTCTCCATAAAATCTGAATTTGGTAGAAATATTGGCCAATGAAGATGTCGCTCCAGCTGCATTTTGAGATCCTGGATGCCAATGCATCATCACATCCACATCTTTGATCAATCCAGCTCGGGCGATGTACACTTTTCCTCCTCCACCTTCTTCGGCTGGGGTGCCATACACTCGCAAAGTTCCTTTGATGTTATTTTCTTTCATCCAATCCATCACCGCGATCCCAGAAGCCACAGAAGCTGCACCAAAAAGGTGATGTCCACAAGCATGACCTGCTCCACCCTCTACTATTGCCTTTCTAAAAGGGACAGCCTCCTGAGAAACCCCGGGTAAGGCATCAAATTCAGCCATTATTCCTAAGACCGGCTTACCTGAACCATATTCCGCGACAAAAGCTGTGGGGATTTCAGCTACACCTGCAGTTACTTTAAATCCAGCATCAGATAACGTCTTTTGTAAAAGTGCAGAACTATTGGATTCCAAGTAACCTAATTCAGGGTCTGCCCAAATCTGTCTCGCTATGCCACCATAGAAATCAGCTTTGGAATCGAGCTTTTTCAAAACTTCCTCTTGACCGAAGAGTGGCGAGAAGGAAAGAAATAACAAAAGGAAAGAGAGGTACTTGTTCATGTCAGGTCTATATTTTTTGGCAAAATAGCAATTGTTCTCTATTGATTTGTACTTTCTTTATTTCAATCAAAATTCAAAATCCTAGCGCAGAAAATAAAATCTATCCAAGAAGTATTTTAACTTTTTGAATACTCACTTCACTTTTTGAATCTATTAATTTTCAGCGAGTTAGATTTTTGTTTAAATTTTAAGAACCAACCTAAAAGCACTATGCAAAAACTTTTGAAAATCACTGCCTACCTAATAGGCGCAGTAATCATTTTATTGATTTGCACCTTGGCTTTCCTCCAACTTGGCTTTCCCAAAGTGGATCCAGCTCCAGAACTCACCATCGAGTATACTCCTGATCGGATAGAAAGAGGAGCCTATCTTGCTAACCATGTCGCAGTTTGTATGGACTGTCACTCAACACGTGACTTCTCGGAATTTTCCGGCCCGCCTATTCCCAGTACTTTAGGAGCCGGAGGTGATGTCTTTGATCATTCTATGGGTTTACCAGGGGTATTTTATGCTAAAAATATTACTCCTCATGGAATCTCGGATTACACGGATGGTGAACTTTATCGTCTGATTACGACCGGTGTGACAAATGACGGCAGACCAATGTTTCCATTGATGCCCTACATGTACTATGGTAAAATGGACCCTGAGGATGTGTATGACATTATCGCTTATGTCAGATCGTTACCTGCAATTCCGACCGATATTCCGGATTCTGAACCTGATTTTCCTGTTAGCCTAATTTTAAGGACTATTCCTACAAATGCTACCCCCACAAAAAAACCTGATCCAAGTGATCAAGTCACCTATGGTGCATATCTAGTCAATGCTTCAGGATGTGTGGAGTGCCATACTCAGGTAGATCCACAAGGAATGATTTTGCCTGATTTGAAATTCGCAGGAGGCCGAAGTTTTCCTTTTCCGGATGGCTCGGCAGTAGTTTCATCTAATCTCACTCAAGATGCAGAGACGGGATTAGGCAATTGGAATGAGGATATGTTTGTGAAACGATTTACCCAATATGCTGATTCGGACTATGTGAACCCAAAAGTTCCACCAGGAAAATTTAATACAATTATGCCTTGGACCATGTATTCAGGTATGAAGGAATCTGATTTAAAAGCCATCTTCGCTTACTTAAAAACTATCGAACCCATCAAAAATGAGGTGATCAAATTTACTGCTTCAAACTAGAAAGCAAGAATTCAAAAAAAATTGAAAGGGAGTCTCTATCGTCAGGGCTCCCTTTTTTATATTCATTTGTGACTCCTATCACCAAATCTTGGTGAAAAGGATTTTTACTTTTCCACCACCTTGGGATAGTGTTCCCCATCTTAGATTCTAAAAATCAATTTTATAAGCCCAAATATAATGCAGTCATCTCGGAGAAAATTCATTGCACAACTAGGCGCATTAGGAGCAAGCACAGGCTTTGCAGGGGTAGCTACAGCTGCCTCAACTAGAAAGGAAATGCAAAAAAGTAATACCTCTTCATTTACAGTCTCAATTCTGCAAACCACGGATGTTCACTGTCAAATACATGCGCACGATGAATTGTTTTGGGAAAATGGAAAATCAGTTTATCGGAAAACCGGTGGATACTCCCATCTCAAAACTTTTCTAGATCAGGAAAGAAAGAAAATGGAGCACAGCTT
>CAYTXN010000306.1:1675-4135 GCA_964441195.1 uncultured Limnohabitans sp. | reverse complement strand
CCTTCACCATGGAGCAGGTTGGAAAGTTCAGCTTTCCCTCCGAACTCGTCTCCTCACCCACTGAGGAAGCCATCGCGTGGGCTATGAATGAGCAGGGTAAACGTAATGTGTATTGGGCAAAAGGCCCGGATTTCATGCCTGAAAAACTCACAACATTCAATGAAGATGATGGACAGGAAATCAGCAGTCTCAAATTTTCACCTGACGGAAAATGGTTGGTTTTCGTCCGAGGTGGTGATCACGGAGGTGGAAATGCTTCCTCCACTGTCAATGCCCAAAACCTCCCTCAGCTTCCCAAAGTTGAAATCTGGAAAATCAATCTGGAATCTAAAAAGGTCGAAGTTGTCATTGAAGGCGATGATATTTCATTGGGTTTTCCTTCGCAACTAGCCTATTTAAAGGCTGGGCAGATTTGGAAAGCAGACCTAAATAGAAACGAAAAGCCTACACAGCTTTTTCAAATCAAAGGAAATGTAAACTCAGCAGTATTTTCTCCAGACGGAAAAAGCCTCGCCTTTACTGTCAACCGCGGAGGACATCAGCTTTTAGGGATATATAAGGATGAAAATACGGCAATCCAGTTTTTAGCCGCATCTTTTCATCGGGACTCTAATCCCAAATGGTCGCCCGACGGGACCAAGATCGCTTTTATCCGAACTCGAGGTGGTGAAGGTGCGGCCTTTCCCCTACTCGAACCCCGACATATTCCCTGGGAAATCTGGATTGCCGATGTGACATCAGGCGATGGAAAGAAACTTTGGAAAGCTCCGGAGACGCTTCGAGGCTCCTATTCTTCTGGTTTTTTTGACTTCTCCAGCAATTCCGAATTGATCTTTCAATCCTATGAAGATGGGTGGCAACATTTGTATTTATTGGATATTCCTTCCGGAAAAACTCAAATCCTGACTCCAGGAAACTTCATGGTCGAGCAAGTAAAAATGAGTTCTGATAGGAATAAAGTGATCTTCTCCGCCAACTCAGGTCCGGCAAAAGAAGACTTGGACCGAAGGCATATTGGATCGGTAGATTTGAATTCGAAAAAATTGACTTGGGAAACTTCCGGTTCTGGAATCGAGGCTTATCCAGTTTCTATAGGTCAAAACGGAAAGCTTGCATATTTCTCAGCAACTCCTCAGCGCTCACATTTGGTTGAAATCAAAGAAGGCACATCGACTAAACTCCTTCAGGAGGAATCACTTCCAGCTGACTTTCCGGTCAGCAAGCTAGTCACACCAAAACAAGTGAAATTCACCTCACCAGACGGCAAGACAGTCTATGGCCAACTCTTTGAAAAAGAAGGAGGGCCTGCCAAAAAACCTGGGGTTGTGTTTGTGCATGGCGGACCGCAGCGACAGATGCTTTTAGGTTGGAGTTACATGGATTACTATTCCAATGCTTATGCGCTAAATCAATATTTGGCAGAACTTGGTTTTGTAGTGCTTTCTGTTAATTACAGGTTGGGAATTGGCTATGGCTATGAATTTCACCGACCGGCAAATGGCTACTACCAAGGCGCAGTGGAATACCAGGACATCAAAGCTGGAGGGGAGTTTCTCGCTTCCCTTTCTCAGGTTAATCCAGAGAAAATCGGGATCTATGGTGGAAGCTACGGTGGATATTTGACAGCTTTGGCTTTAGCAAGAGATTCCGATTTGTTCAAAGTTGGAGTGGATATCCACGGAGTACATGATCTGGATGGCAGATATGAGTTGCCGGAAGGATATGAAGTGGCTCCTGACTATGAAAAAGCTAAAGAAGTTGCTTGGAAATCGTCTCCGATGCCGGATTTGGAAACTTGGACTTCGCCGGTACTATTCATTCACTCTGACGATGACCGCAATGTCAATGTGAGCCAAACGACCGATCTGATCCGAAGATTTGAGGAAATGAACAAGCCTTACGAGTCGATTTTCATTCCCGGAGATACCCACCATTGGATGAAATGGAGCAATATGGTTCGAGTGCATCAGGCCACGGCTGATTTTCTGAGAAAGTATTTGATGGATTAATCTAGTCAACAGTCCACAGACCACGGTCAACAGCTGTGGTCTGTGGACTGTCGACAGTTGACGAAAATATGATACATCTCCATTCCCTTCACCACATCGCAATCATTTGCTCAGATTATGAGCGATCCAAAAAGTTCTATACTGAAGTGCTTGGATTTACCATTATTCAGGAAGTTTACCGAGCAGAGCGGCAGTCCTACAAATTGGATTTGGCTCTGAATGGAACGTATCTGATTGAGCTTTTTTCCTTTCCTAACCCGCCTCAGCGTGTCTCTAGACCTGAAGCACGGGGATTGCGGCATTTAGCTTTCGCAGTAAAAAACATCGAAGAATCCATAGATTTTTTGGTCAAAACGGGAATAAATCCTGAATCCATCCGTGTCGATGAAATCACCGGGAAGCGATTTACTTTTTTCGCTGATCCGGATGATTTACCGATTGAACTTTACGA
>CAYTXN010000306.1:0-1575 GCA_964441195.1 uncultured Limnohabitans sp. | reverse complement strand
CATCCACAAAAGCGAGCAGATTCTTTTTCTCTGAAGAAAATCATGGAAGAAGTCACCGGGGAAAAAGCCGTGATGTGGGGAGATTCAATTGTGGGATTTGGAAAGTACCACTACCATTACGAAAGTGGAAGAAAAGGTGAGTTTCTGATCGCAGGGTTCGCTCCGCGAAAGGCCGCTATGTCACTTTACCTGCTTGGCTGCATGGAAAATAAATTTGAACACCTCATGGCTAATCTCGGAAAACACAAAACCGGGGCCTCCTGCATCTATTTCAACAAATTGACAGACCTGAATGAGGGAGTTTTGCGGCAATTGATAAAGGAATCCTATGATTTCATGAAGGAAAAATATCCAATGCCTAACCAATGAACCTTCATCATTCTATCTGTGACTTTGCATTTAATTAAAAAAAAGGCTGGTCAACAATAGACCAGCCTAATGATATTACCGTAATTATTTCAACTCTTGAAGCATTTTTTCAGAAGAATCAATTACTCCTCGATACTTCTTCAAAGCCCATCTGGAGAAAAAGAACATTAATGTAAAGACTCCTGGAACGTAAAGCATCCAAAACTTTGGATTGGAGATAATTTCATCTGAGCCTTTCAACTCGGCCAGTGGAGGTAAAATTGTGATCATTAGTATTGCTCCCAAAATCATCCCATAACGTTGTACATTCAAGAATCGGATTTTGCTTTTGATGAACTTCTCCAAAACTGCGGAAGGAGTTTCTGAATCGATCCGTAAATTCCTCATCCCTTTCAACGCCGTCAAACTACCTGCGGGAAGGGCTATCATTATAAAAACAGTAATCAAGGCAAAAACTTGATTATACCAGAGTTCAAAGTCTGAAAATCTGGAAAGTAAATACATGGCATAACCCACACATACTAATGAACCTAGAATTTCAGGAACCCTGATATGGTTTAATTTATTTCTGAATTTTTGTTTTGTGATTTCCATAAGAAGTTCTTTTTGAATTTTATCCTGTTTTTCCACTTTCAGACTGAGGTCAGTCCATAATGATTTCATTTCTTCGAGTTCCATTTTTCGTTGATTTAGTGAGTTTTGACTCCTTTTCTGAGCTTATCCTTAATTCGTGAGAGACGAGTACCGACATTACTACTGCTGACTCCCACGATTTCGGCGATTTCATCGTGGCTTTTTCCTTCGAGAAAAAGGAAAACAATCCCTCGATCCAGCAGTCCCAACTTTCGGATTTCGGCATAAAGAACTTTAAGTCGCTCTTCTAATCCGGAATCCAGATCCTCTGCAAAATCCAAATCCAACCCGTCCAATGGCACTGCAGTTACACTTTTCTTGGTTCGATTGAGATTAGTGATTGCCGTATTCATCCCAACTCGATAAAGCCAAGTGCTCGGTTTGGAGGCTTTTTTGAATTGATCAAAAGACTTCCAAGTCTGATAGACGATCTCCTGATACAAATCCTTCTGCTCTTCCCTATCGCGAGTATAGATCGTGGTGATCTTATAGATCAGTCCCTGGTTTTGCTGAATGAGATGAATGAATTCGTCCTCGCGGTTCATGAATTAGCTTTTGATCAATTAGTCTTTG
>CAYTXN010000305.1:0-4148 GCA_964441195.1 uncultured Limnohabitans sp. | reverse complement strand
GTTGAGATGGTGTTGCGATTAGGAAAAGAAACCATAAAAGAAAAAAATGACCTTGCCGATTTGGAAAAAAGAGTGAACCAAATTTTGAAGTAATGACGAACCACTGGCTACAACAACTAGGTTTTCGTTGCGTGCGAAGCACGAACAATGAAACCGCTGTTGCACGAAACCGGTGAAGTGCTTATGGGGATTGAGTCGGTATTTTTGGATGCAAACGATGTGTCTAATTAGATTGAAAAGTAAATCCTACTTACCAGAATCAACATAAAGTCAAAAAATTAGATCTTTTTCAGCCTCTCCAAACCTGTTTTGGAAGGGCTTTTTTACGGCATGGGCATAGCTTCGCCAGCCCGACAAAAATCAGGAATTAAAATTGGGTTGAGAGAGTGGGAAAGACGGCCTTTGGCGGTCCCCGTTTGGGCAGTCGCTGAATGCTCACCATGCTTTCCTTCTGGCAGCAGGGGCAGTATCTTGGATTGTAGATTTCCAGAATCCTGGGTTCCTTTTCCGGGATCGGAATTCCAAGTTCCTGATGAATGAGTGGAATCGTGATCTGCTTAGCCGAACTTCCCAGAATGCCAAAGTGCCGAATTCGCACCAATCCTTTGGGTAGGATATGCATTGAGAACCTTCGGATAAACTCCAGATTGTCCAGACTCATTTCCAGTTTCTGGGCTCCTTGACGGTAATCTTTGTAGCTGAAGGTGGTTTGTTGCTGGCTGATGTCCAGAATCCGGTGGTTGGAGATCGCTACTTTGTGGGTATACCTGCCCAGGTATTCCAGCACCGCTTTGGGATGGCCAAAAGGCCGCTTGGCGTACACCACCCAGTCTTTTTGGAAGAGCTGATTGATCAGTTCCTTCTCCGGTATGATCCGGGACTTGAGTGCTTTGACATACTTGGCCCGGAAGACTTTGCTCATCGCTTTGACCGGAAACAGGTACTTGCCTTGGGTCTTGGCGGTCTTCCACTTTCCCTCCTTAGTCAGTCCACCTCCCGGAACGATACAGTGCAGATGGGGATGAAGGGATAATTGCTGCCCCCAAGTGTGTAGAATGGCGATCATCCCGGCTTTGGCCCCCAGATGTTTGGGATCTTTGGCAAAGCAACGGATCGTCTGCCATGCGGCTTCAAACAAACTGTCATAGACAACCTTGGGTTGGTACATCGCCAGCTGATTCAGCGTGTCTGGCAGCGTAAAGACCACATGGAAGTAGGGAACTGGAAGCAGCTCGGATTCCCGTTTGGCGATCCATTGCTCCCTGTTCCTACCCTGACACTTTGGACAGTGTCGGTTTCTGCAGCTGTTATAACTGATCCGGGTATTCCCGCAGTCTGTGCAGGCATCCACATGTCCACCCAAGTCAGCGGTTCGGCAACGCCTCAACGCCGAAAGCGTCCGCAGCTGCCAACGGTTGATCTGGGGATGATGTTCCACCTCGGCCCAGTGCTGCCTCAGCACCTGAGCCACTTCGTGATTGGCTCTCAACGACGGGACAGATACAGTCGATCCAGCGGGCTGAAGGCACGGCACTTGTCAGTTTGGGCGACGTGGAGATAGATCATCGTGGTGTCGATGGACTCATGACCAAGGAGATCTTTGATCGTCAGAATGTCTAGACCTTCTTCCAGCAGATGGGTTGCAAAGGTGTGCCTGAGCGTGTGCACGTTCATCGGCTTTTCGATCCCGGCTTTCTTTTTAGCTTCATTTACTGCCCACTGTACGCCCCGTTGGGAATAGCGGGAGTCAAAATCACCACCGACCCGACCCTTAATCTCCTGATCTTTACTGTTGAATACCCATTCATTGGGCTGTTCGGATTGCAGATAGGCTTTCAGTCCGCGGATCAGGATATCAGCCAGCGGGACATAGCGGTCTTTTTTGCCTTTGCCATTCTTCACGTGAAGGACTTTTCTGTCAAAATCCAAGTCGGCAATCTTCAGATTCCGAACTTCGAAGCAGCGAAGACCACAGCCATACAGCAGTCCGATCAGCACGCGGTGTTTGAGCAGTTTGGGGGCTATGAGTAGACGACGGACTTCCTCTTGGCTCAGGACAACGGGAAGCTTTTTGCTTCGCTTGATGGTGGGAAGTTCGATCCGCTTGTCCTTCATGCCCTCGATGCGGTAGGCGAAGCGCAGGGCATAGACGGTGAACTTAAAGTAGGAATCAGAAGGTGTGTTATGCCCCCGCTTAACCAAATGCAGGTAATCATTGATCCGGTCTGGATCCACTGCAGTAGGCAATTCATTAAAGTGAAGGGCAAGTTTGGCCAGATGACGGCCATAGTTTGTTACCGTGCTTTGACTTTTGCCAGCCACTGTAACTTTTTGCTCAAACTTGGCCAGTAGTTCAGCAAATCCCGCTATCTTGGAGCAAGCGGTCTGGAGGAGGTTTTCTTTTTTTTCATGATTAATAAGAGGTTAAGAATGATCTAAAAAGTTACCTCTTTCCGACTGCTAATTGGTAAAACTACCGCAGGTTTAGTGCAACAATGGCTATAAATAATTGCTTGTTTTCGTCTACTTCTGAAAATCCGCGAGGATTTTCAGTTTGGTGTGTACTTGAAAAGTTAAGTGCTAGACCACGCAACTCCTCATAGCCGAGACCGTTGTGGGCAATTCTGAGAACCAAATGAAGCATCCTGTATTCAAAGCAAAAATTTTTATTCCCTCAAAAGGAATCGATTGGAGGATAAATTCTTCTAAGTTGATGTATGGGGGTTTTATTCTGCTAATAACAATTGCTTCTATTGCTAGTCAGTTAAATTTAAGTTTATCCGTAGATTATTTAATCCGATCCCCACTTTTTTCATTATTGGGATTAATTCTCTTTGCAAGCTATTGGGGTGCTCATGAAAATGAAAAGAAATTTGGAAAGCTAGAAGGTGAAGTTAGAATCAGTTTAGATTCGATAGATTTAAATAATTCTAATTACTCCTGGAATCAAATAGATCAAGTAAAATTTGGAGTTTATGCAATACTTGGGGAAAAGTTGTGGTCTGATACTTATCCAATTGCTAGATATTACGGAGGTCCAGCTTATTCTCAAGGAGTAGATAGTTTCATAGAATTCAAATTTGATGCGATAAAGTTAAAGTCTTTTTCCAATTGGAAAGTCCTTCACACAAAGTTGAGCTAAGGAGAATGATGCAGTTGCTTTTTTTTCATGACCGAATTGATCTCTCTTCTACCTACCTAGGATTAAACTTGGAGTATGAAGAGATTCAAGAACTCAAAAAGGCCAAAATTAAGTATCTTGAAGACCAGCAATCAAAGTTTAGCTCATGAAGCAAACAGGTGAAATAGTAATTTATCAGTCGGGTCAAGACGCTCCTTCTATTCAAGTCCTTCTTGAAAATGACACCCTTTGGTTGGATCAATATCAGATTTCTGAATTGTTTGACACTGATAGGACATCAATAGTCAGGCATATCCGAAATATTTACAAAACCTCTGAATTGGATGAAGAGGCAACTTGTGCAAAAATTACACAAGTTCAACAGGAAGGTGAAAGAGCAGTAAAGAGACAAATAAAAATCTATAATTTGGATCTGGTTATTTCTGTGGGTTATCGAGTTAATTCCAAACAGGGTACAGCCTTTAGAATATGGGCCAACAAGATCATTAAAGATCATTTGATAAAAGGCTATAGGATTAACGAAAAGAGGTTACTGGAGCTTCAAAAAACAATAAAACTAGTTAATAGAACAATCCAAAGTCTAGTTTCAGACGATCAGACTAAGGGCATATTTGAAGTTTTATCCGAATTCTCAACTGCTTTAGATATTCTTGATGATTATGACCATCAAAGATTAAGTTTATCGCAAACCCCAATCCAAGCAACTTTTAGAATATCCTACGATGAAGCAAAACATGCAGTAGAAGAATTAAAGAAAAGATTCGGAGGGTCAAATCTGTTTGGAAATGAAAAAGACCAATCCTTTGAGGGTTCAATTTCAGCCATAGACCAAACATTCGATGGCATAGAATTGTATCGAAGTTTAGAAGAAAAAGCTGCTCATCTTTTATATTTTGTTGTGAAAAATCATTCATTTTCAGATGGAAACAAGAGAATTGCAGCGTGGCTATTCATTTGGTATTTGGAAAAGAACAAAAGTTTGTATTTTCCAGATGGTACTAAAAGA
>CAYTXN010000304.1:0-4158 GCA_964441195.1 uncultured Limnohabitans sp. | reverse complement strand
AGTCCTTCCATGGCAGTTTCCCGTATTTTTGATGCGCTTGGTAAAGTCCGGCCACCGTCCCAGGAACACCGACTGAAAGCAATCCCCGATGATTGGAATTGTCCCGGATTTTTCCATTTTCGTCCAAAAACATGGTAGGACTTGCAGCCAAAGGAGCTTTTTCCCTAAAATCAAAAGTCGTGACTCCGCCATCCGATTTCATCAAAACGATAAATCCACCTCCGCCAATATTTCCAGCTTCAGGATGTGTTACTGCCAAGGACAAAGCAGTGGCAACTGCGGCATCGATGGCATTTCCTCCTTTTTTCAAAATAGAAATTCCTACTTCCGAACTTAGGTAATGATCCGAAACGACCATTCCGTTTTTGCCATAGGTCTGAGCATTCAGCGAATTACCTACCGGCAGAATGAGTAATATGAGAAGGGAAAAGAGGAGAACTGTGTTTCTTTGATTCATAAAATTAGTCATCGTTTTGAGCGGTGGGAGTTGGGAGAATAATCCCAACTCGGGTGGTGAATTTTTCCCATTCACCAAGCATTTCCTGATGTTTAGCCGGTTGCTGATCTTTCAAATCAATTTGCTCGGCAAGATCGGTGCTTAGGTTATACAATTGGAAGTTGTCCAGTTGAAATGGACGGATAGTATTCAGGATTTTCCAATTTCCTTTGCGCAGCATCGCGTAGCCATTTTGTTCCATCCCAAAAACATAATCTTCTGCATGAATTGCTTGTTTTTTGCCTGTCAAAACCGGTAAAAGTGAAGCTCCGAGAAGAGGTTTCACCGCTTTACCATTCCATTCTTCAGGGTAACTAGCCTCCGCAACTTCATAAAAAGTAGGTGCCAGATCTAGCAAAGTCAAAAAGGAATCATTGATGTTTCCTTTGTTTTCTACTCCGGGACCGCTGATAATCATAGGGACATTCATTCCCCCTTCGGTTGTGAATCCCTTGTAATATTTGAAAGGAGAAGACCCAGCCTCTGCCCATTGTGGGCCATAGGAAATAAAAGAATTGGGCTTACCCATAACTGCATAGGCATCGGTATGGTTTTCTCTAATTAGATCTTTGAAACCATCTTCGTAGTAGAAATCCTCGGCTGCCGCCCCATTATCAGACATGAAGACGATCAGCGTATTTTCGTATTCACCGATTTCTTTAAGGTATTGTATTATCCGGCCGATATTGTAATCCAGATTATCCACCATTCCCGCATAGAGTTCCATCTTCCGAGCTTCCATTTTTTGCTCTTCCGGAGAAAGGGAATCCCAGGCTTTGACACTTGGATGAGAAGGAGGCAAGAGTGCATCTTCAGGAATCATTCCGGCTTTTTTAAGGCTTTCAAAGCGTTGGCTCTTTAGTACCTCATAACCTGCATCATAGCGGCCTTCGTATTTTTTCCAATATTTTTCATCCACCTGAAGCGGCCAATGAGGAGAAGTGTAAGCGGCAAAGGTGAAAAAGGGTTTGCCATTTTCGGCATTGCTTCCGATATATTCGATGAGTTTGTCAGTGTAAAAATCTGTGGAATATGCTCCTTCCGGCCAATCCGCTTCAGTCCCATTTTCGTAATATTCTGAAATAGGAGCTTGGGGAAGGATTCCAAAATTATTGTAATGATTGGCTCCTCCTTGGGGCGTGATAAAGAACTTTTCAAAACCTTTCTTATCGGGATGATGCTCCGGCTCGGCCCCTAGGTGCCATTTGCCGGCCATATAAGTATGATAACCCTTTGTTTGGAGGAGTTGTGGAATGGTGATGATTCTTTCACTAAGATATCCTTCATATCCAGCAATGCATTCTCTTCTTCCCTGTATCCCCATCCCGGCGATATGATTGTCATTTCCGGTGAGGAACATGGCCCGACTTGTGGCACAAAGTGGGGAGGAGTGAAAGCGACTGAAGCGAATCCCCTGATTGGCAAGCTCATCGAGGTGGGGAGTGTCGATATCACCTCCAAATGAGCCTAAATCTGCATAGCCAAGATCATCTGCCACGATCAAGAGGATATTTGGGGGCTTTGGTGGCAGGATTTCTTTCTGGCAGGAGAAAAGTGAAGCCCCAAACAAAAATGTCAGTAGGATTAATTTTGCTTTAGGGTTCATGTGGGATCTATTTTGCAAAAAGGCGAGAGAATAGATAGGATTGATCCAAGATCAAAATTGAATTAGAGAAGGTAAACAAATTATTGATCAGGATTTTAGAATTACTTAACCTTTGTGCTTTTTCCATTTTCTGTAGACTTTTCCCAAGAAATAAATACCTGTCAGAACTACTATCAAAATCAGCATGCCTCTAATCTCAAATCCTGTCATATTGGAGAGAAAAAAAAGAATGATACCTGATGAAATAATTGGAATTGTAGGTCCAAAAGGGATTTTGAATCCACCGGTTCCCAGATCCTTCATTTTTCGGAGTTTGATTACCGAGAGCGAAACGCCAAAATAAACCAACAGCATACTCGCTGAAGCAATGACTGCCAGTTGCCTGAATCCTCCGGCAGCGGCCATGGTAAATCCAAGGCTTGCGTAAAGCAAAATCGCCAGATAGGGAGTCTTGAACTTGGAGTGGATCAAAGCCAACTTGTCTAAGGGAATTACCTGGTCTCTCGCCAATCCAAATATCACTCTTGGCACATTGAGAATCTCCCCGCTCAACATGCCAAACATGGAAATCCCTGCACCAATGAATAGGATGGTGTAACCTACCGGACCAAAAACAATCTTGGCCGTTTCTGCCAATGGTGCCTCTTTAAATTGAGCTAAATCTGTTCCCAATACTCCCTGGGCAACAGTCTGAATAAGTATATAAAGAATCAGTACAAATGAAATTCCAATAAAAATGGCTTTTGGAACAGTCTTTTGAGGGTTTTTGATTTCTCCGCCTACGCTCAGTCCGGTATCTCCACCCTGAAATGCAAAAAACAAAATTAGTGAAGCCTCTCCGATTTTTTGAAGTGTTGGGGTTGTCTCCCAATACAAATTGGTAAGCGAAACATCTTTCCAGCCTATCAAAATCAAGAGTAAAATCGGGGTGAGCTTGGCAACAGTATTGATCTTTACTAATCCAATTCCCTGCTTTACGCCAATTACATTAAGTGATGCCAACCCACCAAATATTAATAACATGAAGGCTAACCTACCATATTGATTTTTGAATATAGGAAATGCCAACCCGACTAATTCTGTCAGTGCATTAGCAACCGCAGCATCCGAAAAAACACCCCCCATCACCAAGAACACAGCCGCCAAATATCCGGGAAATGGCCCAAAAGCTGTTTCAACATAGGCATACCCTCCTCCAGACCGGGTCACTTTACTTCCCGCTTCTGCGAAACATAACATCACCAAGGAAATCAGGAATCCGCAAAACAAGTAAACAATGATTCCGGAAGCCCCCATGATTTCAGCGATAATCGCCGGTAGGACAAAAATCCCTGCCCCAACGATGATATTGACAATGTTTGCGGAGAGACCCCAGACTCCAACTTCTCTAATTAATCCTTCTTGGCAGGTTTTCATATTAAATTTAAAATGAGCAAATCAAAGCGTTTTACCATTAAACAGTTTTTAGTAGGTTCTTGGAAAAGATATAAAAATCAAAAGCCACAACGCGTCAACTTAGGACGAACTGTATGGATTTTTTCCCCAACAGGGCAGATTACTTTTCGGGGGAGGTATTGAGGGGAAATTGTATTTTGAATTACTTGTCGGGATTAGTTTTTGGCCGGTCTTCATTCAAATTCAACCCCTTTAGGGTTGTGAAAACCGAGGATTGTTGATGATTCAACCCCACATTTCTATGTGGGGCTAATCAGATTAATTCCTTTCAGGAATTTTGTTGGACTCCCCATTAAGGCGCGGCTCTTTAAAAATTTTAAACAAATAGATTTTATGTAAATAGCCAAGATTATTAAAAACCAATGACAAGATGCCTGCCTTACGGCTATGGCCGGTAGGAAAGGAAAAAAGAGAGTTCGCAAGATGAAGGAGAATAGAATCATTTTAGCCAGTTAAAAATTGGTTGGAATATTCGAATGTTTTTCAAACTACACCAAGCCCGAGATTTGCACCAACAATTCCCGGATCTGAGCTCTATTTTGAAAGTTATTTTTTTTCTTTTTCGGGCTGCTGCCAGATCTCTCAAATTGCTCAGAAAATA
>CAYTXN010000303.1:0-4168 GCA_964441195.1 uncultured Limnohabitans sp. | reverse complement strand
CTCCCTCTAAACTCCTGCAGGTCATCCCAGCTCAAACCGGTTTGGTTGACATTATTGCCATAGCCGATGATTGAGAATTGATTTACTTTGTCAAACTTATTATATGAGGCATTAGAAGTCCATCTCCCGTCTGTCCCTCCTGCCGCAGAAATCTTTCCAAAACCTCCTTTTTTCGCTTCCTCCTTCAGTTCAACGTTCAAGGTTTTTTCCTTCACTCCATCTTCTACACCTGTGAGTTTGGACTGTTCTGACTTGTCGTCGAATAGCTGAAGCTTGCTTATTGACTCTGCATTCAAGTTTTGCGTAGCCATTTTTGTATTTCCGCCAAAAAAGCGCCTTCCATCCACCGTTACCTTCTGAACTTGTTGCCCTTGAGCCACGATGTTTCCATCTTTATCGATCTGTATCCCGGGTAGCTTGCGGAGCAGTTCTTCCAGGGTCGCTCCAGGCGGTACTTTGAATTTACTTGCATCATACTCCAGCGTGTCTCCGCGCATCATTAGCGGCGCTTTGGCGGCTTTCACCACCACCTCGTAGAGTTCCTGTAAGATGGGCATTAATCGAATCTCTTCCACTTCCAAATCATCTGATTCAGGCAATACCAGTTCCTTTTGTATGGGTAGGTAGCCCATATAGGTGGCTTTGATGAGCAGTGGTTGCCGATCTACGTTTTTGAATTGGTATTCTCCTTCTTTATTGGTCAAGGTGTAGGCCACCAAGGCGGAGTCTTTTGGGCTAAGAAGAAGTACTGAGGTGTAGTCGAGTGGGAGATTCGTGGTGTCTTTCACCGTTCCTCGAATAGTAAGTTTGGATTGGGCCTGCGACGCAAAAGTGATGGCTACCAAAAGAAGGAATGAAAATAGTAATTTCATTTTTTTCAGTGTTATATTTTTTACTTAGACTATCTATGACTAAAACTATACTCCACTCCATAGTCACTACTAGTTCATCTTTGCAAGTAGAATTCTTTTCTTTGTTCAAGATGACTACACACGATTGAATGGACAGTTTGTGAATCCAGTTAAGCTGAAAATGAGTGTACTTTAATTTTACAACCTTAAGGTTGACCTTAATTCTATATAACCCTTTGGCCCAAATTTCCAGAAGAAGTTGACTTTCACTTCACTCTGCCTCATTTGGTGCTATTCTTAAACAAATCAAAAATTCTTTCAATCAAGTAACGCCTTTCAAAAAAATCGGCAATCACTTAATCATTTTACTGATGAGCATTTTAATACTGCTAGTATAGTAATTATTTTATTAAAATAGAGTGACTAATTTGTTAAAAAATCTTTATTGGAAGATGTGACTGGAGCTTTGGAAATAATTCCCAATTAAAAAGTGACAAATACTTCGTTGTGAACAGTAAATTTTGGAAAAATCACTTCCGCAAATCAATGGCAAAAAGAAATATTGGTTAATACTTTTGCCTCAAAAATGCCAATCGGAGCAATAAATCTAAGCTAAAAAAATCCTAGACTCCATTGAATGGGCGAAGTATTGACCTATTCTCCTACCAAGTATTTTTTTTATTATTTCTGAAATTCAAAAAAATAAATTTTCATCTTTTATCCTCCCAAGGCATGTAGACCACTTTTTTGGTCTGAAAAAATTCCTCTTTGAAGTAATCTTCTAAATGATAAACAACATAGGATTTGTCTAGCGCCTCCATTTCTTCATCAACATCTCCGCCTTTAAGGTAGAGAATGCCATTTTGGAATTCGTTGATGTCTTCTTTTTTGATTTTTCCTTTTACCCAAGGATAAAAATTGACCATTTGAGTTACCGCACGGCTGATCACGAAGTCATATTTCCGCACCAATTCTTCAGCTCGTGCTTGCTGCGCTTCCACATTGGAAAGCTTCAATTGTTTGGCGACATCTTTGACCACACCGATTTTTTTTCCAATCGAGTCCACTAAATGAAAATGTGTGTCAGGGAAAAGAATTGCTAATGGAATTCCCGGAAAACCACCTCCAGTACCGATATCGAGGACTTTGGTGCCTGGCTGGAAAGCCATGACTTTGGCGATTCCCAATGAATGAAGCACGTGATGGACATAAAACTGATCCATGTCCTTGCGACTGATCACGTTGATTTTGGAATTCCAATCTTCGTAAAGATCTTGAAGTCGCTCAAATTGGGTGATTTGAGTTTCATTAAGATTGGGGAAATAGGAGAGGATCAGCTGAGTGCCTGAATTCATCAAATGTGTTTTTCTTTGCCGGACGCAATTTCAAAAAGCAGTTCACGAGATCTATGTAGCTGAGCTTTTACAGTTCCAAGGGGCTTCTCTAATTCTTGCGCGATCTCTTCATAGGAAAGCTCATCAAAGTATCTTAGCTGAACCAATTTTCGATATTTGGCTGGAAGTTTATCTACAAAGATCCGCACCATCTCGATCCGTTGAGTCCGGATATAGACATCTTGCGGATTGTTATCGTCATCTTCAATATCGATGGTTACTGCATTTCCACTGTCGTCTGATAGTGTATTGTTCAAGCTCATGGTTTTGAGCTTTTTCTTTCGGATAAAATCGATGGTGTTGTTTGTGGCAATTCGAAATAGCCAAGTGCTAAACGTGTAATCCTTCTTGAATCGCTCGAGATTTCGGAATGCCTTTGCAAAAGCTTCCATCGTAAGATCTTCCGCATCATCTGCATCGCGGATCATTTTTAAAATCATGAAATAAACGGCCTTTTTGTACCGCTTCATAAGCGTGGCATAGGCCTGCTGGTCTTTATCTTGGACTGCCCGATCTATTAGGTTAAAATCCTCAAGTGCTTTATTTGAAAAACCGCGTTCGTTTATTTCCATTGGATGTCTTTTGCTTGGTAAGAAACAGATCCCAAAACCCAAAAATAACCCAAATACGACAAATCGTTAATAAGGATATTCATGGGGGAGGTGGACCCCTGGATCTTTTTGGAGGCGGATTTGAAAATCCACACCACCAATGCAGATCGTACTAAGACAATACCCAAAACGATTAAAAATTGTTCCAATTGCTGCCCAAGTCCGAAATAAATTAACAGTCCTACTGCTCCAATCCAAAATAATGCATGAGAAAAAGAAAATAATCCAATTTTTCGTTTGTCTTCTCCTCTATAATATTTTCCAGAATGAAGGTGTCGTTTTTTCTGAACTAGATATTCTTTCCAAGTTTCTTTGGGGATCGAAGTAGTATTAGCTTCAGGATCGATTACGATTGAGGAATTTTTTCCTGTGGCATATTGATTGACAAAAAGATCATCATCTCCACCTTCCAAATGCCAAATTCCTTTAAAAGCTTTCACATCCATAAAGAAACTTTTACGATAGCATAGGTTCCTACCCACTCCCATAAATGGTGCTTTCCAAAGCCCAAAAGAAAAATAAAAGAGTGCTGTCAAAATCGTCTCAAACTGAATCCATTTGTTCAATAAGGTAGATTTGACATCGTATCCAGAGAAACCTATGGAGAAAGTTTTGTCATTTTCTCTCACTGGAGCGGTCATTTTTCTTATCCATTGGTTACTCGTAGGCATACAGTCTGCGTCAGTCAAAAGTATGACGTCATTTTTGGCCACTTTGATACCTAGAGTCAACGCAAATTTTTTCGCAGTCACGTGACTAGGGGTGTACTTAACCGTGACAGACCGTAGTTTTGGATAATTCGCCATCATCTCTTCCAGCAATCGCTTGGTGCGATCAGTGCTGCGATCATTGACGATCATCACATCAAATTTTGGATAATCCTGCTCGAAAAGTTTGGGGATGAGAACTTTGAGATTTTGAAATTCATTATGAGCAGCCACAAGGACAGTCACACCCTCCTCAGGGTTTTTGTTTGTTGCAGACTTGGTAAATGATTTGAACCAGGCAGTCCGTCCAAAAATCACCAGAAGATAAACCAACTGTATGAAAATGCCGATGCCAAAGAAAAACCAGAGTAAAAACAGGCCCATAGGTCAATTTGCTGGGCAAATATAAAATCAATTTCAGCAACTCATTTAAGAATAAGTAGATATTTTTGCTGGCTAAACGGGGCAACTTGTAGCTAAGCGCTACAGTCTCAGAAAGTACGATATGAAGTTTACTTTAGAGAAAAAAGATTTAAATACAAAAGCCCGTACAGGGACACTTTTTACTGATCATGGGGAAATTCAAACCCCGATTTTTATGCCTG
>CAYTXN010000302.1:0-4170 GCA_964441195.1 uncultured Limnohabitans sp. | reverse complement strand
AACCAACTCTAACCACATGAAACACTACCTGGTGCTGCTTGCAGGACTGGCGATAAGTATGGATGCTTTTTCTCAATCCACACTTTATCAGACCGGATCTCAGCAAGCGTTGGATTACAATTTGGAGCTTTTTGACAAGCAATTATTTTCAGCTTCACTCTACGACAATAGTCGATTGCTACAACAAAATCTAAACGGTGAGCAATATAAGTCTGCCGAACTCAATCGAGCTATGGCTGCGCTGGAGATTGAAAGTCCCGATGGTGCCGGATTGATGAAATCCTACATTTTGGACAACGGAAACCATCCGACAGTCACTACAGCAGGACTCTATCTTGGAGATCATTTTTTCAACAAGAAGAATTACCGAGAGGCAATTGAAGGCTATTCATTGGTGAATCCCAATAGTTTGTCTGAAGCTAATAGAGCTGAGGTGCTTTTCAAGCAGGGTTATTCTTATTTCCAACTGAAAAATAATGGTGCAGCAAGCCCATTTTTTGATCAAGCCAAAGTCTTAAATCAACCAATAAGTGCAGATGCTTATTATTACAGCGGCTTTATCGCAATGGAAGCTGGGAATAATGCCAAGGCAATTTCCGACCTTCAGGCAGCTGGAAAATCGTCATTTTATGCAACAAAAGTCCCGTATTTGTTGACAGCATTATATTATCAGGAGGGAAACTATGATCAGGTGATCAGCTATGCCGAACCGCTTTTGGCTTCGGGTCAAAACCTTGATCGCAAGGAAACCATCAACCTTTATCTCGCTGAAGCATATTATGCTAAGCGGGATTTTGCAAATGCTTCAAAGAATTACGATGCATTCATTAATGCAAAAAAAGGTGTTCTCTCCAGAGAAGAAGTCTACAAAGCAGGGATTTCATTTTTTGAAATTGGAAATTACCAAAGAGCTACCGACTATTTGAAAGTTTCGGCCTCTGCAACTGATGAAATCGGCCAATCTTCCAGCTATTATTTAGGTCATGCCTATCTCAAGTTGGAAAATTACCAATTCGCAACTACGAGCTTTCAAGCAGCTTCCAAGTCAAGTTTTAATAAAGAAATTCAGGAAGAATCGCTTTTCAACTTTGCCAAAACCAATCTCCAACGCGGGACTTTTTCTACAGCTATTTCAGCTTTAGATGAATATATCGAGACTTACCCTTCGGGAAAAAACCGACAAGAAGCGGAAACATTACTTTCTGAGGCGTTAGTCAATTCAAGCGATTATCTGCGAGCAATTGAACAGATGGATCGCATTCAGAATAAGTCTCCTAGGATTAGATCAGCTTATCAAAAAGTTGCCTTTTATCAGGCGATGGTCTATTACAGAGATCAAAAATTTAAGCAGTCTTTAGCATTGCTTGATAAATCCCAAGCATTCCCAGAAGATCGGGATTTGATTTTAGAAACCCATTTTTGGAAGGGGGAAGTGAATACCGCTGATGGTAATCTACCGCAGGCGATTCGATCCTATGAGGCTTTAAGAGCTACAAACCCCGCAACCAATCATCCATATTTGATCAAAACTCACTATGGATTGGGTTATGCGTACTTCAATTCTCAGAATTATCCGAAAGCGGAGGAGCAATTCAGAACTTACACGGAAAAGCTCAGAGGCGCTTCTGAAAAGCAATATTTCGATGACGCACTCCTAAGATTGGGCGATTGTCAATATGTTCAGAAGAAGTTTGGAGAGGCTTCATCTACATTTCAGCGGGCAATTTCAGAATCCACTACGGGAAAAGATTATGCCTACTACCGACTGGCGGTAGTCCAAAACTTTCAATCTCAGAATAATGAAGCGTTATCTAATTTGGATAGGTTGATTTCCGGATTTTCAAGCAGTTTGTATATCGAGGATGCGATGTTTCTGAGAGGACAGATTTACTTGGAGGAGGTTAGATACAGCGAGGCTTCACGCGCATTTTCAGATTTGATTTCAAGCCGACCCAATTCGCCATTTATTCCTTATGCCTTGGAAAGTAGGGCGGTAGCCAATTTCTCTATGCAAAATTACGATCAGACGATTGCTGATTATAAGTTGATTTTGGATAATCATCCCAACGCTGAGAATTCTGAAACTGCACTGAAAGGACTTCAGGAAACCTTGGCTTTGCAAGGTAGATCAGCAGAATTTGGAGATTACTTGGCTCGATATAAAGGAGCAAATCCAGGAAGTGGTAATGTGCAATCGCTTGAATATGAATCTGCTAAAAGTCTGTATTTCGATAAAAATTACGCACAAGCAGCGCGAGCTTTTGAAAACTACATAAGAAGCTATCCTCAATCTGCTCAGCGGGCCGATGCCTTGTACTTTGCGGGTGATTCATTCTTTCTGGCAGGTGACCAAGAAAAGGGGCTGAGCTTTTTCAAGCAATTGGAAAAAGAACCTTCCTCTCCTTCCCGTGCTCGAGCGATGCAGAAAATTGGAATCATTGAGCTGGAAAGAGAAAATTATGCAGCTGCAATTCCTTACTTGGAATCTGCCTCCCAAAATGCAAGAAGCAAAGTGGAAGAAGCAGAGGCTGTACAAGGATTGATGGTAGCCAATTTTCAAACTCGAAAATATCAGCTAGCCATTACAAATGCGGAAAGGCTGATGACTTTGGATGGTGTCATTCCCGAGTCCACTGCAAAAGCATTGCTTACTAAAGCAAAATCTCAACGTGAGTTGAATCAAAAAGCGCAAGCTGAATTGACACTTCAAAGTTTGGTAAACGACCATAAAACTATCCAAGGTGCCGAAGGATTGTATCTCCTCGCGCTTTCCCACCAGGAAAAAGGAGATTTCGACAAATCAAACGAAGCCATTTTTGACGGTTCCGGACCTTTCGCAGATTATGATTATTGGTATGGAAGGATGTTCCTTTTGCTTGCCGACAATTATCAAAAAACAGGGGAGGACTTCCAGGCAAAAGCAACTTTGGAATCAATCGTAGAGCGATCTACAAATGCAGAAATCAAAGCTGAAGCTCAAGCCAAACTCAAAACGCTGAACTAAACCATGAAAAAACTACCCGTAATATTATCCTTTGCCGGTGCATTTTCCTTGGGAAATTCATCGCTTTTTGCCCAAACTCAACAACGAGGAGCAGTGCAGGATCAGGAGTTTGTGATCCGAAAGGATCGAGTGTTGACTGTGCCAACTCAGCCCAGATCGTTTGAGCGTCTTCCTGTTTTGCCACAACCTAAAGGGATTGGAGAGTTTAATTATTCCGTTACCCCATTCTTTTTAAATATTCCAGCTTTAAATCTTCAGCCTACTGCATTAGAAAAAGCTTACCGTCAGGATAGAAAGGAATTATACAATGGATTTGTGCGGGCGGGTTATGGCAATTTTGAATCGCCGCTTTTGGAGGGTAGATATATGTCCACAACAGCCGATCCATTTAATTATGCCTTTAAATTTAAGCATCAGAGCTTTGGAAAAGGACCAGTAGCAGCACAACAGAGCTCCGAAGCACATACTGCATTTGGAGCTGATGGGAGTTACTTCACCGAGGCTGTTGAATTATTTGGTGGAATGAACTGGGCTCAGGATAAGTATTCCTTCTATGGAGTGAATCCGGTGCTTTTTGAAAATCCAGATCTCCCATTTGAAACTTTGAATAATATTCTAAATCATTTCAAGATCGAGGCAGGTTTCCGGGATATCGAAAAAACCGGTACAATTTCTTATGAAGGAAAACTCAGTTTTAGAAATTTCAAGGATAGCTACGAAGTCAAAGAAAATGAAGTAGGAGTTCAAGCAGGATTGAAGTTTAGAACACAATCGGATTGGTCAGGTAAGGTTGATTTGAATTATTTTCATACCAATCCAGAAGACATTAATTACTCGGTAAATCGAAACTATTTCTCTATACGTCCTCGAATAACCTATAATTATGAAGCTTTCCAGTTCAATGCTGGCTTAAACTTAGTTTCAGAAAATGACTCGATTGCAGACAAATCCAGTGATTTCCGGATTTTCCCGGTGCTAAAAGCCAGCTATCAATTTGCAGATGAGTTTGGTTTTTATGGAGAATTCTCCGGCGATGTCCAGCGAAACAACTATTTCAGCTTTGTCAACGAAAACCCATTTCTCGGGCCAAGTGAACAATTGCTGAATACAGTCAACAATTACAAAATCGAGGGTGGGATAGAAGGTCAGTTTCAGGAAGCATTTCA
>CAYTXN010000301.1:0-4185 GCA_964441195.1 uncultured Limnohabitans sp. | reverse complement strand
ATTTTGAAGTCTTTTTTGTCTTTCAGTGTAACTTCTTCCGGAGCCGGAATTGCAGCAGCTTCAGTTACAAACTCACCGAAATGACCACTTTTTCCAGATCCTTTGTGAGAAATGATTCCTTTCTCCACTGTGATTTCAGACGCATCGACATTCCAAGCCTTTGCGGCAGCAGCTACTAAAACAAATTTGGCAGTCGCTCCTGCTTTCCGTAAACGCTCCCAGCTATGTGGCATGGCACCGGATCCACCGGTCAATTGACGATCGTATTTTGCGGGATCAAGATTAGCTTGAAGCACTCTTACTTTTTCCCAGTCTGCTTCCAATTCTTCGGCGACGACCATCGGGAAGGATGTTTTTATATTTTGACCCAATTCAGGATTTGGAGAATAAATCACCACGTCACCTGTCGGCGAAATTGACAAATAGCTGTTGAAGCTTTTGGCCTGTGAAAGGATTTCATCTGTGCTGAGAACCTCCATTTTAGGAGAATCACAGCTGTACCAGCTAAATCCTATGACTAATCCTCCGACTGAGGTTCCTGCAATTTTGAGAAAATCCCTTCTGCTTGCTTTCGTTAGTGTTGCCATGGTTATTTGGTTTTAGCGGCTAGAGCGACTGCTTCTCGAATCTTGTGATACGTTCCGCAACGACAGATATTTCGATTCATCGCATTGTCGATCTCCTCCATGCTTGGATTAGGATTATTCTTTAATAAAGCTGCTGCTGTCATGATCTGACCGCTTTGGCAATAGCCGCACTGCGCTACGTCTACTTCTGACCAGGCCTTTTGCACAGGGTGATCACCTGCCTCAGAAAGCCCTTCAATCGTTAGAACCTCGGAGTTGCCGATGCTTGAGACCGGTGTCATGCAAGAAAAATTAGCATTTCCATTGATATGAACCGTACATGCACCACATTGTGCGATTCCGCAGGAGAATTTAGTACCGACCAGTCCCAAATGATCCCGAAGTACCCACAAAAGTGGGGTATCGTCGTCTACATCTACGGTATGAGACTTACCGTTGATTTTCAGATTAAAGTTTGCCATGAGTTTTGAGTTTATTCAGATTCTGAAGTTATAGAATATTTTTTGCTTATCGAATTGTAATTCAGGTCAATCGCAGGGTTTTTGGATGAGTTGCAATACAAAGGGATGAATGAATTGAGAAATCTGATATTGGGCTGAATTGTTAATTTTTATTTCGGCTTTTGGGTAAATATCTTATCCAAATTTGGCTTTCCACAACCTGTCAAGCTGAGTACAATACTCATTAAAAAGTAATTGAAGGGTAGTTCCGCTTCTGAATAGATTTTCCCCGAATGAGCAAATACAACAGCAATACCCAACGTAAAAGCCATAATCCAAGCTCCAAATCGGATTCCAAACAAAATCAGAATCGCTGCTATAAACTCGGAGATTTGTGAAGCATAAGCCATAAATGAAGGATATGGCCAATTTAGCGATTCCAAGAAAGAAGCCAATTCCGAAACTTTTCCTTGAAAAAGATAAGTTCCGCTATGCTTCAACATGACCGTTCCTAACCAAAGTCTGATCAGCAATAGTGAAGGGTTTATTAGCTTGACTTTGTATAGATTAGATAAAACTTTCATGAAAGGACGAGAAATTGAATTCAATTTCATGTAATTATTTTGATTTTTAAAGGCCACATGGAATCTCGCATGGGTTATAATCATCCCTCTTTTTTTTCCCTTACATTCAGGCTCATACTCGATTTCATGGTTTTTTAACCTTAAACTCACCTTTTCAGACCTGATTCTTGAAAATTATTTATTTATCTTCGATCATTCTGTTTTTTAACAAAACCCTAAACCTATGTCCCAAACTATCAAAGCTGCCATCGTAGGTACCGGATTTATCGGTCCTGCTCACCTTGAGGCACTTAGAAGATTACCCAATGTCGAAGTAGTAGCACTTTGCGAAGTGACCCAAGAACTGGCCAATGAAAAAGCAAAGGTCCTTGGCATTCCCAGAGCGTATACTTTCGACGAAATGCTGAAGCAGGACGACATTGATGTCGTTCATATTTGCACCCCAAACTTTCTGCACTTTGCGCAAGCAAAAGCTGTACTCGAATCAGAGAAGCACGTCATCTGCGAAAAGCCTCTTGCAGTAAAAATCGAAGAGGCCGAAGAGTTGGTGAAAATTGCTGCCACCACAGGTTTGGTCAATGCAGTCCACTTCAATCTGCGCTATTATCCGATGGTTCGTCAGATGAAAACAATGCGAGAAAAAGGCGATTTGGGCGATGTGTATTCTGTCATGGGATCTTATCTCCAGGATTGGCTTTTCTTTCAAACTGATTACAACTGGAGACTGGAACCAGACAAATCCGGAGACTCCAGAGCGATTGCCGATATCGGATCTCACTTGCTTGATATCACAGAATATGTGACTGGTTTGAAAATCACCGAAGTGATGGCTGATTTTTCTACCGTTCACAAAACCCGACTCAAGCCCTTGAAGGCTGTTGAAACTTACTCAGATAAAAAACTTCAAGCATCTGATTACGCAGAAGTTCCAATTAATACCGAAGATCATGCAACTGTTTTACTACGATTTGACAACGGTTCCAAAGGCTCGATCACTGTATCTCAGGTAAGTGCAGGTCGCAAAAATCGACTGAATATCGAGATCGCGGGTTCCAAGTCTAATTTTGAATTCAATTCAGAACGACCAAATGAACTTTGGATTGGAAAGCGGGAAAAAGCAAACGAGCAGCTTATGAAAGATCCTGGTTTGGCTTATCCTGAAGCTTCTGCCTTGATTAGTTTTCCAGGCGGGCACAACGAAGGTTTCCCTGATACCTCCAAGCAGATGTTCAAAGAAGTATATGCTGCAATAGCCACAGGAAAACAACCAGAAAACCCCTCCTATCCGACTTTTGCGAGTGGCTTGAGAGAATTAATCATTGGAGAGCGAATTGTAGAAAGCAACAAAAAACAGGCTTGGGTGAAAATCTAAAAACCTTTTGAGGCTTTTGTCAGTAAGGAAACAAGAATTAATTACCATAAATCCTTATTTCAACAAAATCTAAATCAATTAAAACCATGAATTTGAAAAAAAGTCTTTTCGCATTTGCCTTGATGGCATTTGTAGTTTTTTCTGCTACGGCGCAAGAAAAAGCAAGTCCTGCCAGAACGGCTGAAGGAACAGTAGCAGGCTCAAAAATTACGATTAATTATTCTTCACCAGCCGTAAAAGGCCGCGTTATCTGGGGTGACCTAGTGCCGCTAGGACAAGTTTGGAGAGCTGGAGCAGATGATGCTACTACCTTTACTACAGAAAAGGATATCATGGTGGAAGGCAAAAAACTTCCAGCTGGCACCTACAGCTTCTTTATCATTCCTGGAGAAACTGAGTCTACTCTTATCTTCAATAAAGTAGCAAAGCAGTGGGGAGCTTATACCTACGATTCAAAAGAAGACGCATTAAGAGTTAGCGTTCCTTCAATGCAGACTTCTACCATGGAAGAAAGATTGGTTTACGAAGTAAAACCAGACGGATTTGAAGTAAGATGGGAATATGGAAAAGCAGCTGCTAAAATCGGTTCTTAATCCATCAAAATAAATTTTAAAATGCCACCGAGTGAAAGCTCGGTGGTTTTTTTATGCGCTTTTTTCACAGGGATATTAGATACCGATCACCGTTATCCTAAATTTGCAACCCATGTCCAAATTCAATTCTTTTTCATTTGATCTTCCTGTAGCAGAGATCATCCCACAAGTCAAAAGTGAACTTTCTCAGGCAAATTCCTTGATTATTCAAGCTCCTCCAGGAGCAGGAAAAAGTACGCTTTTACCGCTTACACTTTTAGATGAACCATGGCTCGAAGGCAAGAAAATCATCATGCTTGAGCCTAGGAGGTTGGCTACCAAAAGCATCGCTCAGCGAATGTCAAGTATGCTCGGAGAAGATCTCGGTGAGACAATTGGCTATCGAATTCGCTTTGAATCAGCTATTTCTGCTAAAACAAAAATCGAGGTCATTACCGAGGGAATCCTCACTCGAATGATGCATTCGGATAATGCTTTGGAAAATGTTGGTTTGGTAATCTTTGATGAATTCCATGAGCGAAATCTTCACTCAGAGGTAGCATTGGCCCTTTGTCGTGAAATTCAGCAAGTGCTGCGGCCCGATCTTCGGATTTTGTTGATGTCAGCCAC
>CAYTXN010000300.1:0-4216 GCA_964441195.1 uncultured Limnohabitans sp. | reverse complement strand
GATCTTGATTTTCCGGATGAATCACCCAGTATTCCTTCACACCATTGGACTCGTAGAGCTCAAATTTGTGCTTCAGTTCAGTTTTACTATTTCCGGGAGAAAGGATCTCCACAATCAAATCCGGTGCACCGATGCAACCTCGGTCATCCAATTTTTCAGGATCGCAAATCACACAAATATCCGGCTGAACGACATCGTGAATTTTATGATCTTCTTTTGATCCTTTTGGGAATCGTACATCAAATGGGGCATCATAAACTTGACATTTTTGGCCTTCCAGGAATTGATAAAGATTGGAAGCTAATTTCAAAGAAACCCGTTGATGTATCCTTTTTGGGGCAGCAGCTACTTTCTTGAAAATTTTTCCTTTAATCAGCTCAACTACTTCATCAAATTGCCATGTCAGATAGTCAGCATAGGAATAGACCCCATATTCAATATCGGGCTCGTTTACTGTATGATGCTTTTCAGATTCCATAAATAAATATACTAAATGATCTAGTATAGGTTGCTTGATATTAAATACTTATGAGTTTTGTCTCAGGTCCCCTACAACCTTTTTCACCCATTCGATAGTGAGTCGAATATCAGCTTCAGTGGTATTTCCGCCCAAACTAAAACGAATCGAAGCTCTTCCTAAATCAGAACTTAAACCCATCGCCTGAAGCACATGACTGGGTTTCGGAGAAATGGAAGTACAGGCTGAACCTGAACTTACGGCTACTTTCTGATTGACTTTTTTGAGCAACTCCTCTCCTTCTACTCCACCAAAAGCGATATTGGTCACATGGGCCAAACGATTTTCTTGGCATCCGTTTACTTGAGTTTCCGGAATTTCCAAGAGCCCCTTTTCAAGCTGATTTCTAAGATTTTCCAATCGCTCACCTTCAGCCTTCATTTCAGTAAGTCGGAGTTCAACAGCTTTTCCAAAACCCACAATTCCGGGGACATTCAGCGTTCCTGATCGCATGCCTTTTTCGTGTCCGCCTCCATGGATCTGAGCCAATGGTTTGGGCAATTCATGATTGTGACGCACATAAAGTGCCCCTACTCCTTTTGGGCCATAAAGCTTGTGCGCAGAAATCGCCATCAAGTGAATACCCTTGGTCGAAACAGGGATTTTTCCAGCAGCTTGCACTGCATCAGTAAAGAAAATGATGTTTCTCGATTCAGCCAATTCAGCGATTTTTTCTACCGGATGAATAATGCCAGTTTCATTGTTTGCCCACATGAGGCAAATCATTATGGTATGTGGAAGAATAGATTCTTCTAACTCTCTTAAATTGATATTTCCTTGAGAATCTACTGGCAAAAAAGTGACTTCAGCTCCACGCTTTTCAATTTCAGTGAAAGTATCCAAAACAGCTTTGTGCTCGGTTTGACAGGTGATGTAATGCTGTTTTTCACCAAAATATCCTTCAAAAGTTCCTTTGATTGCCAGATTAATAGATTCTGTAGCGCCTGAAGTAAAAATGATTTCCTTAGACTTTGCTCCAATTAATGCAGCAACTTTTTCTCTAGCCTCATCCACAGCATTCTCTGCAACCCAACCGTATGGATGGCTTTTGCTAGCCGCATTTCCAAAGTGATTTCCAAAATAAGGGAGCATTGCATCAATAACTTCCTTTGCACAGGGTGTTGTGGCGTTATAATCTAGGTAAATCGGGTAATTCATGTGTTTATAATTTTTCTTTAAGGCCACATGGAATCTTCGCATGGCAGATAATCATACCTGTGTTTGACGCAAACTGGATCATGCTTGATTTCATGGGTCTAAAATAATGCATTCTGACTCGACAAGCTTATAGATTTCAAGTAACTTGGATCAACTATTATAAATCATGCAAGAAACCTGGACCTTTGATTTTCCAACATCCAAAACACCAAAAGAGGATTTGGCATCACTTTTAATTGAAAAAGAAAAAGACTTGGGTATTTTTCTATCCTACTATTACAAAAAAGAAGGAGCAGTGACCGAAAAGGTTAAACTCAAATCAGACATAACTTTTGCAACAGAAACTACTGGTTCATTTGATCTTGAGTTTGACTTAGTCCATTTCAACGCATGTTTGGCAATAAATGAGCAAGCCCGAGAGGAAATGAAAATTACTTTTGAAATTGATTCAGTTACTGAAAAAATCAAACTGATCGGAGCTTTCTGGCCAAGTCGGGAGATGGACGAAATTTAGATTTTAGAGGTGAGATTTAAGAATCAAGATTGGAATAGGAAGACGGAAGACCGGAGGCAGAAGAGGAAAACACTTTGCGTTTTTTTTGTTTTCAAAAAGTAAGATAAGATCTTTAATTGAAGGATTAGAATCCATTTTGAAGTTGCTTTTCCTAGCAATTGAAGTATTTTTGGCCTTGAATTTTAGGCTATGACAGAATCACTGAATTTTATAGAACATATCATCGAAGAGGACCTTGCTAATGGTTTTCCAAAAGAAAAACTTTGTTTCCGATTTCCCCCAGAACCTAACGGTTATCTCCATATCGGACATGCCGCATCGATTTGTTTGAACTTTGGTTTGGGGGAAAAATACCAAGCTCCCGTTAATCTTCGCTTTGACGACACCAATCCGGCAAAAGAAGAACAAGAGTATGTTGACGCCATCAAGCGAGACATCGAATGGTTAGGTTTCAAGTGGGCAAAGGAATGCTATTCTTCGGATTATTTTCAGCAACTCTATGATTGGGCTTTGCTGCTTATCAAGGAAGGAAAAGCTTATGTTGATCAGCAGACTTCAGAACAAATAGCTGAGCAAAAAGGAACTCCAACCACTCCGGGAAGACCTAGTCCTTACCGTGATAGGTCAATTACGGAAAATCTGGAGCTTTTTGAAAAAATGAAAAATGGTGATTTTCCAGCCGGTTCTTACCTCTTGCGAGCAAAAATCGACATGGCCTCTCCAAACATGCACATGCGCGATCCTATTTTGTATCGAATCATCAATGCCCATCATCATCGTACAGGAGCTAAATGGTGCATCTACCCGATGTACGACTGGGCACACGGAGAGTCAGATTACATAGAGCAGGTTTCTCATTCTCTTTGTACACTTGAGTTCAAAGCACACAGAGAACTTTATGATTGGTACTTGGATCAGATCTATGATTCCAATTTATTGAGACCCAAACAGCGGGAATTTGCACGTCGAAACCTTAGCTATACGGTTATGAGTAAGCGAAAGCTTTTGGAACTAGTCCAGAACAAGGTAGTTGCAGGTTGGGACGATCCAAGAATGCCAACTATTTCCGGGTTAAGACGACGTGGGTACACGTCTGATTCTATCCGTAATTTCAGTGATATCGCAGGCATTGCAAAAAGAGACAATGTGACCGATGTGTCCTTGTTGGAGTTTTGCGTTCGGGAAGATTTGAATAAAACAGCAACCCGCGTGATGGCCGTTCTTGATCCAGTTAAATTGATCATTACGAACTATCCTTTAGGAAAAGTTGAAATGCTCTCTGCTGATAACAATCCAGAAATTCCTGATTCTGGAAGTCATGAGGTTCCTTTTTCAAGGGAATTATACATCGAGCGAGAGGATTTTAAAGAAGACGGTGGAAATAAATTCTTCCGTTTATCACTTGGAAGCGAAGTAAGGCTGAAAAGTGCATACATCATCAAAGCTGAATCTGTTGTAAAAGATGATGCTGGAAATATCCATGAAATTCATTGTTCCTATGATCCTGATTCCAAATCTGGATCTGGTTCGGAAGCAAGCACTCGAAAGGTAAAAGGAACGCTTCATTGGGTTTCGATTGCTCATGCCATTAAGGCAGAGGTGAGAGAATATGATCGCTTGTTTTTGGATGAGGCACCGGATTCGCATGAAGAAAAAAGCTTCTTGGAGTTTCTTAATCCAGACTCGCTTCGAATCATCAAAAATGCCTATTTGGAACCCTATCTGGCAAATGCTTCAATCAATGATAAGTTTCAATTCCAGAGATTAGGGTATTTCAACTTGGATATTGACTCCAAAGAAGGAAATCTGGTCTTTAATAAAACTGTCGGATTAAAGGATTCTTGGGCAAAACAAAACACTGAAACTCCAGTTCAGAATCAACCTAAGCCTCAGTCTCTTGCTCAAAATCAAGGACTTCGCTCCGCTTTGAATGAGATTCAACAAATCAGCAAAAAGCTGACAAACCTTTCAGGCGATAAGCTGGAAACTGCCATGACATCGATCAAGGAATTTGCGAAGGAAATAAG
>CAYTXN010000299.1:0-4222 GCA_964441195.1 uncultured Limnohabitans sp. | reverse complement strand
GATTAACCGATAAGACTGCACATCAAATGAAGATGGATGTATTGCTGGGTCTCCAGTGGGGAGATGAAGGAAAAGGTAAAATTGTAGACGTGCTAGCACCTCAATACGAGGTCGTTGCCCGATTCCAAGGTGGTCCAAATGCTGGACATACGCTGGAATTTGATGGAATTAAGCACGTGCTACACCAAATTCCTTCGGGAATTTTTAGACCTCAAATTCTGAATATCATTGGAAATGGGGTAGTTCTTGACCCAATTGTTCTTAAAAGAGAGATCGACGGATTGGGCAAATTTTCCATTGATTACCAAAAGAATCTGGTGGTTTCTAAAAAAGCGACCATCATTATTCCAACGCATAAACTCCTGGATGCTGCTTTAGAAACGGCAAAAGGAGACAAGAAAATCGGTTCGACACTTAAAGGAATCGGACCGACCTATCAGGATAAGATCGGAAGAGCGGCGCTAAGAGTTGGAGATATTCTGAGTCCGGATTTCAGAGAAAAGTACGATACGCTTGTAGAGAAGCATAAGACCACACTTTCTTTCTATAGTCATCCATTGGATGCTCTGCCGGAAATGGAAGCACAATTTTTTGCTGCTGTGGAATTTTTCAAAACACTTAATCTAATCGATAGTGAATATGTAGTCAATGACGCCTTGGCTTCGAATAAGAAAATCTTAGCAGAAGGAGCACAAGGATCTCTTCTGGATGTAGACTTTGGAAGCTATCCATTTGTGACTAGCAGTACTACTATGACCGCTGGGGCATGTACCGGACTTGGCGTAGCCCCTTCTAAAATCGGAGAAGTCTTTGGTATTTTCAAAGCTTATTGTACCCGGGTTGGAAGCGGCCCGTTCCCAACTGAACTTTTCGATGCTGATGGTGAAGCGATGCGAAAAGAGGGGAATGAATTTGGGAGTACTACAGGACGTCCAAGAAGATGCGGATGGCTGGATTTACCTGCTCTTCGTTATTCAATCATGATCAATGGAGTGACACAGCTTTTTATGATGAAGGCTGATGTTTTAAATATCTTTGAAGAGATCAAAGTCTGTACGCATTATGAACTTCCGACAGGCGAGCGAATTGATCGGTTGAGTTTTGAAATTTCTGAATTGGACGTTCAACCAGTTTATAAAGTATTCAAGGGTTGGCATTGTTCATTAGCAGATGTTAGGTCCTATGATGAATTTCCTGTTGAACTGAAAGAATACGTTTCCTATTTAGAGGACGAACTTCAAGTTCCAATTAAATTGGTATCCGTCGGACCTGATCGAATTCAGACAATTTTGAGATAAAACGTAATTCAAATAATAAAAAGCTCCGGAGAACTTCTTCGGAGCTTTTGTTTTATAGACCTATTGTCATTTTATTTAGGTTTCTAAAGATTTGACATTGAAGGGGATTTTGAGAATTTGGACCATTTTATTTTT
Source organism: uncultured Limnohabitans sp. (assembly GCA_964441195.1). Taxonomy (GTDB): domain Bacteria; phylum Bacteroidota; class Bacteroidia; order Cytophagales; family Cyclobacteriaceae; genus Algoriphagus. The sequence continues at coordinate 2,789 of CAYTXN010000299.1, read as the reverse complement.
TGCTTTGCTTTCCTTTGAAGCAACAGCTCAGATCGGGTTTCCTTATTGTGAGACGTTTCAGACTCCCGGCACGCAGGCTAAAACGGTTTTTGGTGGAGACGCTCGATTGACTGGAGGTGTTTTACGATTGACATCTAATCAAAACGATCAGAGGGGCTATGTTTACATCGATGTGCCTTTTCCTTCCACCTATGGGCTTAAAGTGGAGTTTGAGTATTTCAGTTATGGGGGTACTTCTGCGAGCTTGGGAGATGGAATATCCATGTTTTTGTTTGATGGTGATGCGTCAAGTTTTTCGCCTGGAGGCTTTGGGGGGGCTTTGGGATATGGTCCTAGGGATAGCGAACCTGGACTTGCAAATGCCTATTTGGGGATCGGATTTGATGAATTTGGCAATTTTGGAACTACCCATGGAAATATGTCTGGTAGTTTTTCAGCTCTGGATCAAAATGGTAGGGCTCCTAATTCCATCGTTCTTCGTGGTCCTGGAAATGGCTTTCTAGGTTATCAATTTGTTGTAGGTCGAAAGACTATGGAAGTCGGGACGGATAAAGATGGGCTGAACCCTGGTAGTCAATTCACGATCAGTTCAGGTGGTTCAGGCACTTCTAGAGTGACAGACCCTATGATTCCAGGCTACCGTAGAGTCAATATGGAGCTTCAGCCAAATCCAGAAGGAGTTGGATTTTTTTTAACCTTGACTATGGTCATTACCACCGAACCCGGTCTTCCAAGGCAGATTACCATATTTGATAGGCCCTATTTTTTTCCTGCTCCCAAAAACTTAAAGATTGGATTTGCAAGTTCAACAGGGGGGTCGAACAACTTTCATGAAATTAGAAATCTAATAGTAGAGGTTTCAGCTGATGATGAACTTCTGGATCCTCAGGGAGTGGATTTTTCAGATTATGCTTCGTGTGCAGGTCAAGAAAACCAATTTTTTATAACGGATGAAGAAGTGACACTTCCTAATGAGAACAGTGTGATCCGTTGTCTTCAATTTTATCAGTCTCTGGAAGATATTGAAGCAGAAACTGGTGACATCTGCTCACAGGCAAGATGCTTGGAACAGAATCGGGTCTTAATTTTGCCCCAAGGTACTTTTCGTGCGAGTGATCAAGAGGGAGGATTCACATTTTTTCCTAACGAAGAATACATAGATGAAGAGGTAACGGTCTTTTATACCATTACCGATAGCTATGGGAAGTCATCTAAAGGGAATTCAATGACTCTTGCTATTCAAGAATCACCCGAGCCGATTAATTTATTTATTTCTGGGGAAAACGACCTGATTGACCAAATTGATATTTGCTCTGGTGAGGTTGTGTCTTTTGTGGGAATCGGAAATGAAGTCTATGAGCGATTTGAATGGTTTAGAGATGGCGTTTTGTTAGAGGGTGAAACGCAGGCCACATTTAGCACAGGTGAACCTGGGGAATACGAGATTTTGGGATATAATCGAAATAACTGCCCTGCGATCAGTAATAAGGTAATTGTTTCTCTTCCTGATTTGCCTTTTACAGTTTTGGATTCACCGATTGTAGGTTGCTCAATTGGACAAACTGTAGATGTGGCCAGTCAGATTTCTGGGTATGATCCTTTGACCTACGATTATCAGCTTTCAGGATTGGGTATGACCTTGATGAATGATGAGATGAAAACAGTCGCTCAATCGGGTCTATTTGAACTCCGCGTCAAACTGAAAAATCTCGAATGTTACTCTGATGGGGTTCCAGTGGAAGTGTTTATTCAAGAAGAGGAATTGATTGCGGATTTTGATTTTGGTGTTCTGGGTACTGGAGTCAAAGATGAAGCTGGGGGAGGGGTATTTCCTAGTGACGTGATTCAGTTCACTGATTTTTCTGATGAAAGGGCGGTGAAATGGGATTGGGATTTTGGAGATGGGAGTCTTTCGGAAGAAAAAAATCCGACACGAGTTTTTGGCAAAAAGGGCGATTTTGATGTCACTTTGGTCATCACTGATAAGTATGGTTGTCAGCAGACCATTTCCAAAACGGTATCTATTACACGCAGTTATCGTTTGATGATTCCGACCGGATTTACTCCCACAGAACCGCAAAACAACACTTTTTTACCTAAACAAAAAGGTCTTGTAAAACTTGAGCTGTTGATCTTTAATACTTGGGGAGAATTGATTTTTAGGACTGATGAGTTGGAAACTGAAGGATGGGATGGTACCCTTAAAGGAAAATTACAAGATGCGGGACTTTATGTCTACCGAATCAATGGAGTGGCAACGGATGGTGAAGAAATAAAAGAAAGTGGCAAATTCAGATTGATCAGATGAAAAAACTTTGCTTCATTTTGTTTTTCCAATCCTTGAGTTTTTCTGTCCTAGCTCAGGATATTCAATACACTCAGTATTACGCTAATCCCATTTATTTGAATCCTGCTTTCACAGGAAGCACCAGTATGACTAGAGTTGGTGTGAATTTCAGGAATCAGTGGCCAGCCTTGGATCAAAGTTTTGTGGCATATACTGCATATTTCGATCATTATGAAGAGCGGCTTAATTCCAGCTTTGGACTAATATTTCTTGGTGCCCAAGAATCCTTCACCCAGACCAATGTAAATGAAGTTGGTTTGGTCTATTCCTATAGGCTCAGGCTGAGTCAGTCTAGTTATATACAAGCTGGTGTTCAGGGTAGTTTTGTAGCTCGTGATGCACTTTTTGACCGGGTAATATTAGGGACACAATTGAATATAGATACAGGCCTAATAAATGGAACACCGGGGGAGGCTTTTGAAGGAGACAGTCAGATTAGATC
>CAYTXN010000298.1:0-4241 GCA_964441195.1 uncultured Limnohabitans sp. | reverse complement strand
ACTTTTCGATATGAAGTGGAGAGTTCTTTTTCTGGGACGAATTACGCTAAGATTTCCAACTGGGTTTGGTTGATAGGGATGCTGCTGAGTTTGGGTTTGATGTGGCTGGAGCCGAAGGTTTCTTTTTAAACCACAAAGTGCACGGAGGTTAAATAAGAGGTCACAGAGGGTTTTGCCACTAAGACACCAAGACGCAAAGGATTTGAAATTGCCGTTGAGGTGAATTTAGCGTGAGTCCTTAGACCTGCCTTATCGTCAGGCAGGCTTGTTTCTTCCAAAATGCAGTTTTAGACTGCAAGTAGGAGCGAAATTCAAAAGCAGTCTGAAGACTACATTATTATCTGTCCAAGTTTTAAAACTTGAACCAATTTCTCCAACCTCCATTTTTCTCCCGCCCTCTGTGGCTAAAATCCTTTGCGTTCCTTTCTGAACTTAGCGGTTACACCTAAAAATCACCAAATCCAAGTACCCGTCGCACCCGGGTTCAATTCTGCAAAGAGGATTTTTTCCTTGTCTTTGATTTGAAAACTGATTGGACTTTTTGCATCATTCAGTGCGATAAGCACTTTTTTGCCGTCAGGCCTCACGAAAACCACATTGTGAAGACCTTCGAAGATGTTACTGTCAATCCGTACTGAACCAGGGTCAACAAACTTACTGGCGTGAGCAATGACGTAATAGGCAGGATTTCGAGTGACGGAATCACCATCAATGGTCACCGCTCCAAGGCATTGACTGCAACCCCCACGATCTGTGAACGGAGTAAGCTCGGGGTTGGAAGTCAGATTCCACTCCAAAACTGTTCTTGCCCAGTTGCGAGTCGCACCAATGATCAGGTTTTTCACATGCCAAGGCATGTCACCGGCAAGATTGCCCGGAGCACCAATCCATTGCTCAGTGAAGTAGATGTTTTTATCGGGAAAGGCTTGATGGACATCGGAAAGGGCGGAAATTTCTCCTCCATACAAGTGAAAAGCCGAACCATCGATAAATGGATTGGCGAGGGAATCGCTTAAAACTGTAATGGGATAATCGGGTCGATCTGCATTGTGATCGTAAATCAGGATTTTGGTCTTTATACCATTCTCTTCGAAAGCAGGACCAAGGTGAACGCCAATGAATCGAGCTTGCTGCTCAGGAAGCATCAAAAGGGAAGGGTTATTTCCGGGATGCAAAGGCTCATTTTGAATAGTCAGGGCATCTATTTCAAAGCCCTGTTCTTTCATCCCTTTGATATAGTTGACTAAATAGCAGGCATAGACACCCTCGAACTCCTCCAAAAGTGATCCTCCTCTCGTGTCTTTATTATCCTTCATCCATTTCGGAGGCGACCAAGGAGAGGCCATCAACTTGATGTTGGGATTGATCTTTAGAATTTGTTTTAAAACAGGAATAACGTCTACCGTGTCGTGACTCAGACTGAAGTTTTCCAATGCCAGATCTGTTGCCAAGGAATCTTCCAGATCATTATATGAAAAAGGAAATTCATTCAAATCTGAAGCAGCTACGGCCAGCCGGAGATAAGATATTTGGATATCATTTTCTCTTTTTCCAAATAACTCCTGAAGAAGTGAAGCCCGTGCAGGCGCACTCATTTCCAGAAGATGTTTTGCACTTCCTTGACTCAAGGTGAATCCAAAACCGTCCATTGATTGAAAGCTTGTTTGCGAATCAACCGTCACAATTAGCTCGCTGTCATTGAACTCCCCGTCATTGCTTTGTTTCTGAAAAAGTACATTCGCACCGGGATCTGTAAGCCAATGTTCTACACGTTCACGCTGAACATTTTTTCCACAGGAAATACAAGCCAATAGGAGTAAGGAATAGAGTATTTTCTTCATCGGGAGAAAAGCAAAAGCCTTGGAATTTTCTCCAAGGCTTCAAAGTGAATCAAAAAGCGGTCAGAATGCAAGTACCTCAGGCCTAATTTCGAAAGCTTTGTTGCCAGGTTAGCTAAAAAAAATCAGAGATAGATTCAAGGAATAATGGAGATATTCGGTTTCTTTTTTCTTCATTTTGTTTGAAAAAAAATCCCCTTCAATAAAATACCGGCAATGATTGCACTACAAAAGTGATCAAGGAGATCAAAAATATTTCAAAATTATCCGGAATTCGAGTTTATCAAACTTCCTGGATTTTAGCTGGAAGTGGTATTTGCTTACCTGGAATAGGAATATTTATTTCTTCAGAGATTCCTGAATCTGCGAAGCAGCAAATCATTCAGCATGAATTTGGTCATTTTTTGGACTACAGATATGGAGTAGATGGGGATCAAAAGAGGCTTTTCGGTTCTCGATTATTAGGCTTTTATCTCTTGATTGGAATTCCGAGTTTATTCAACCTGATTCCTTTCATTAATCGACTCCCAATTTTCAAAGGTGATCACCGAGCATTTTGGACAGAAATTCGGGCTAACCAGCTTGCAAAAGCACATTTCGGTGAGATGTTAGCAAAGGGTTTTGATCGAAGATTTCCTTCGGAAAATGTAGGCTAGAAAAGATTTTAGTACCGGTTTCACTTCGGTATTTCTATTATCCTACATTTGCTGCCTCAAAGGTAATTTATGAACAGGCAGTCCATTTTTGCGCTTTTATTTTCAAGCTGGATTTTCGGGATTTCTCTGATTTGCCTTTTTCCTCCGATTCCTGATTACAGTTATTCTGAAAATGCATTAGGCTATCTTTCTCAGGATGAAATTCCTGAATTAAATCAGAGAAATTCGATTCAATCTTATTTTTCCTCATTTGAGTCTGAACTTGAGTTCGTTTCATTTGAGTTCGACTTCCAATTCAATCAAATACTGCATCAATCGCTTTTCTTGAATAAGGAAAATGATCGACTACACGCTTCATCCTACTTTAATACTATCCTGCTTTTCAAAGCATTTTTTGAGACTTGGTAGAAGTGGATTTTTCAAAAATGTGAGGCCTCAAAACATGGCTGCACGCTTGAATTAATCTATTTCTTTCCCAAACTCATCCTTTCATTTCATGGATTCCTTAATAAATCATCCCGGTATTCTTATCGGTTTTGCCCTAACGGTAGGCTTTATGCTTATGCTGGATTTGGGCGTTTTCAACAAGAAAAGTCACATCATCTCCAATAAAGAGGCTGCAATCTGGTCCGTGTTCTGGATTGGGCTTTCGATGGTGTTTAGTATTTTCATTTATATAGTGACAAGTGATCAAGTTGGGATGGAAAAATTCTCCCAATTCCAGTCTGCCTACTGGATTGAGAAAGCCCTTTCAGTTGATAATTTATTCGTCTTCATCCTGGTTTTTGGCTTCTTCAATGTGCCGAGAGAATATCATCACAAAGTGCTTTTTTGGGGCATTATCGGAGCTCTTTTTATGCGGGCAATTTTCATTTTTGCGGGAGTGGGGATCATCGGTATGACCTATTTGCCTGAGATGACGATTTGGGAGAGAAGCGTTAAGATTAACGTGATTTTGACACTTTTCGGAGCATTTCTGATCTATGCCGGATATAAATCCTGGTTTGCAAGTAAAGAAGAAGAAGGTGAAAAGGATTATAGTAAAAGCCCTGGAGCAAGGCTGATTTACAGATTCTTCAAAGTAACGCCTGAATATCACGGGGATAAGTTCTTTGTCATAAAGAACGGTGTAAAGATGGCGACTCCGCTATTGGTGGTTTTGGCCGTAGTTGAGTTTACAGATTTGCTTTTTGCGGTAGATTCCATCCCGGCGATTTTTGCCATTGCACCGGATGATCCATTTATCCTTTACACATCGAATATTTTTGCAATTCTGGGTCTCAGGTCGCTTTACTTTTTATTGGCAAATTTCATCCACATGTTCAGTCGATTGAAATTTGGTCTTGCGATTATTTTGGCTTTTATCGGGTTTAAGATGCTTTCAGCGCCGATCTATCATTTCGATTCGACGCATTCTTTGGCTGTGGTCGGTGGAATTCTGATCCTTTCGGTTGGTGCATCTGTTATATGGCCGGAGAAGAAGAAGGTTGGGAAGTAGGGAAGTTTGGAAGTTAGGAAGTAAGAGGAGGTAAGTGGTGAGCCTCAGTAGGCAGGGACAGTTTGCAGAGGGACCAAACCCCCATGGACCTAAATTGTTATTGAGGAAGAAAATGCTAATCAAAGGGGGCTGGGGGGATTTGAATTCGGATATCGGATTTGTTTCCCGCAGATATGAGCTGGTTCAAATCGCTGATTTGCGCAGATTTGAATTTCGAGATTTGAAATTGACGCGTCATCCCTTCGACTT
>CAYTXN010000297.1:0-4245 GCA_964441195.1 uncultured Limnohabitans sp. | reverse complement strand
CTATTGAGGCCAATTTGACCAATGCCCTTTCCCGTCAAAATATCCGTGTGGATGTGCCTTGTCGATTTACTATCGCTATTTCCACAGAATCTGACACGATGAATACCGCCGCCGAAAGACTTCTTGGTCTTGCTCACGAGCAAATTCAGGAATTGGCCAAGGACATTCTTTTCGGACAGCTTCGATTGGTGATTGCGACTATGACCATCGAGGAGATCAATTCGGATCGAGATAAGTTTTTGGAAAATATCTCAAAAAACGTGGATTCCGAACTTAAGAAGATCGGTCTGAAATTGATCAACGTAAACGTTACAGATATCAAAGATGAGTCTGGGTACATCGAGGCTTTAGGAAAAGAAGCTGCCGCAAAAGCGATAAACGAAGCGAAAATTTCCGTAGCTGAGCAGGAAAAAATCGGTGAAACAGGTAAGGCATTAGCCGATCGAGAAAAAGACGTGCAGATCGCTGACACCCAACGAGATCGTGATGTGAAAATCGCCGTGACTCTAAAAGACCGTGAGGTAAGCATCGCCGAAGCCCAAAAAGACGAAAGCATCGGTAAAGCGGAAGCTCAACGAGATACCCGAGTCAAAACCTCCGAAGCGAATGCCATCGCGATCAAAGGTGAAAACGAAGCCAAGATCTCCATTGCTCAATCGGATGCGTTGAGAAGGGAAAAAGAAGCGGAGGCACTAAGAATTGCCTTGGCATCAGAAAAAGTTCAAGCAGCTAAAGCTTTGGAAGAAGCTTACCTTGCGGAGCAAAAGGCGGAAACTGCACGTGCTGAGCGAGAGCGATCTACTCAAAATGCAAACATTGTAATCCCAGCCGAGATCGCCAAGCAACGCGCGATCATCGATGCGCAGGCCGAAGCAGAACGAATCCGTGAACAGGCCAAAGGTGAAGCAGATGCGATCTTTGCCAAAATGGAAGCAGAAGCAAAAGGTCTTTATGAAATTCTAACAAAACAAGCGGAAGGCTATCGGGATGTCGTTGCCGCAGCAGGTGGTGATCCTACCAAAGCCTTTCAACTATTGCTGATCGAAAAACTCCCTGAGCTTGTCAAAACTCAGGTAGAAGCTGTCAAGAATATCAAAATCGATAAAATCACGGTTTGGGATTCAGGACAAAGCGAAAACGGGAATAACTCCACGGCCAATTTTGTATCAGGAATGATGAAGACAGTTCCTCCATTGAATGACCTCTTTAATATGGCCGGACTCAATCTTCCTACTTATTTGAAAGGAGAGGATGAGAAAAAAGAAGGTCCCCAAAAGCCCAAAATGGAGGAAGAAAGCGAATAATACTCTTAAAAGAACTGATGGTGTCAGCCTGAGAACCTGACCAACGAGAGTTGGGCAGTACGAAGCCCATTTGCAGTGAATATAACCGCATTTCGACTTCCTGCCTACCGGACAGGCAGGCGCTCAATTTGACATTCAGTACTTATGAGACGGCCTCTTTATTTTGGAATAGCTACTGAAAATGCAAAAATTTTATAGCTCTTTTTTGATTCTAATATTTTCGGGGACGCTCATTCAATCGTTGGCCCAACAAAATTTAGAACTCAAGCGACAAACCTTGATGAAAATCTCTCCATTGTCATTTTTGGAGCCAGAGACAATAGTTATTCAAGGTGGAGTAGAATATTTTTTCAATGAGAAAACAAGTTTTCAATCAGAGGTGGGGGTAAATGGAGGGGTGTTTGGCATTCCTTCAGGAAGGAAGAAAAATTCAGAAATGTCTCTTTGGAGGGTTAAAACAGAGTTAAAGCTCCATACTAAAAAGAATTATTGGGGACTGGAAGTGTTTACCGTTCAAAAGGGCTTTTTACGAGTTGATGACTTTGTTTCCGCCTTTCCACTTGCGCTCTATTATGACAATGCCAAAATTGATTTTCAAGTTTATGGTGCGGCTGTCAAGTTTGGTAGGTCGACCTTTGCATCATCCAATTTACTCATTGAACGGTTTGTAAGCATTGGTATCCGTACCCGTTTCAGGGAAGTAAGAGTTTTGGAACTTTCACAAAATCAGAATCCGGAGTTTAAAGAAAGTTTTGATTTTTTTGCCGATCGATACCGTTTTCAGGGTTGGGATGCTGTTCCTCATGTCTCCATGGGCTTTAAAGTTGGCATCCTTTCCGTAAAAAGAAATGAGTAAAATGACAGATAAAGCCTAACCATCTGCACACAATACTTTCCTAAGAAGCAAGCCTTTCAAACACTCATCAAAGCAAAAATTGAAATCTTGGATTTTTTTTATCAATTCACAATTTTTACATTTTTGAAAAAGCTCAACATCAATTTCAAAGGATATACAGGAGTTAAACTGTTGAAAATTCTCAGAAAGTGCCCAATGAAAAAATTTTCTTTTGAAATACTTATTCCTTTCGTAAATTATTGACTTTCAAGCCCAACAGCTTTTCATGGATCAATCACCCAAAATCAACCGAAGAGAATTTCTAGGTTCTGCAGCCACCATTGCCGCTTCCATTACCATCGTCCCGTCTCATGTGATCGCTGGCACGGGCCATATACCTCCCTCCGATCAACTCGCAGTGGCAAATATCGGTTGCGGAACTCAGGGCCTCAGAGAAATGGGAAGCTTACTTCAAAATCCCAAAGTCCGACTAGTCGCTGTCTGCGATTCCAATAAGTTATCGACGGATTACATTGATTGGTCTGCCCATGGTATCCGAAATGATATTCGCAAAGTGTTGGAAGATCCGACCTGGTGGGAAGGCAAGTCTGGAATTCCAGGTGGAAGAGATATTGGACAGGAATACGTAGAAAAATACTACGCCAAGAACAAACCATCCGGTAAGTACAAAGGATGCGTGAGTTATGAAGATTATCGGGAGCTTTTTGCAAAAGAAAAAGGAATTGACGCAGTCAAAATCATGACTCCCGACCATACACATGCTTCGATTGCTATGGCAGCGATGAACCAAAAGATGCATGTGGTAACGCATAAGCCCATTTCCAATCGACTTCTTGAAGGGAGAAAAGTCATTGAAAAAGCAAAAGATTCAGGAATAGTCACTCACCTACTGGCTTGGTCTGATCGACCCGAATATCGTCAAATCAAAGCTTGGATGGATGAAGGTTTGATTGGCGATCTGCAGGAAATTCACAATTGGTCCTATCGACCCGCATGGCAACAGTGGACAAAGAGACCGGCCGAAATTCAACCGATTCCTGCAGGATTCAACTGGGAGCTATGGCTTGGTCCTGTCCCGGATATGCCTTATCATAAGAGTTACACGCACAATGTTTTCCGCGGCTGGTATGAATTCGGTGGCGGATCGGTGGCCGATATGGGGCATTACAGCTTGTTTCCACTTTTTGAAACACTGGGCATCAATCGATCACCGATCTCTGCAAGAGCATTTGGAACGACATCCCGGGAAGAAATCGATCAAGTATACCAGTGGGTGAAAAATGAAGTTGCTTTCCCGGCGAGCTGTAACATCAAATGGAAATTTCCTGAGCAGGAAAAATTGCCTGCATTCGAATTATTTTGGTACGACGGTGGGATGAAGCCTTTTGCCTGTGAAGAACTGGAAATCGATGGAAAAGACACGCCAGATGAGGGATTGCTTTTAGTTGGAACCAAAGGGAAAATCCTTGGAGGTTTCCGCGGTGAAAACCCGATTCTTTTGCCAGAAAGTAAAATGACTGGCCGACCAGAATCGGAAAAGATCAATTCCCGGGAAGTGGATCGAAAAACAGATCAGTGGATAGATGCTATGCTTGAGGGAAGACAAACACCAGGAAGTTTTATTCGCGCTCAGACAATCACTGATACTATCAACCTTGGAGCAGTAGCATTGCGAGCAAACAAACGAGTTGATTTTGATTCAAATTTGATTAAAATAACCAATGATGAAGCTTCCAACAATTTCCTGACTCGAGAATATCGAAGTGGGTGGGAGATTTAAATAGTAGGCAGTCTCAGTTTGCAGTTTGCAGAAAGAGAAGTCTGAATTCTTAAATCGAGGAGTTTAAAAGAAAATGCGTACTCAATTCAAACTTTTCAGTTCAAATTGAAAAACAAGATTTGGGAAAACCAATTACCAGACTAACCTATAACTCATTGACCTAAAAACTATTTTTACAAATAACCCATAACCATTAACCAAAATTCCTATGACTAACAGAAGAAACTTTATCAAATCAGCCGGTCTAGCTACAGCTGCAATTGGCTTTGGGCTACCTCAACTTTCATTTTCAATGAAAAAGGAAG
>CAYTXN010000296.1:0-4302 GCA_964441195.1 uncultured Limnohabitans sp. | reverse complement strand
ATTGGAAAAACTTCCCTCCCGGATTCAGAAGTGCATTTATTCGATTTAGCCTGATCACCTTTTTGGCCACGGCCGCTTCTACGTTGATTATGAAAATCGACAGCATTATGGTCAGTTCGATGGTGAGTCTGGAAGCAAACGCAATCTACTCCATCGCCTTCTATATGGCATTGGTAGTCGAGTTGCCGAGAAGAGCGATCTCACAAGTGGCTATGCCTGTGATTGCGGATCATTTTGCCAAAAATCAAATCCAAGAAATCAACCTGCTTTACAGACAGATTTCCAATCGGCAGCTTTACATCTGTCTATTCTTGTTTGCATTGATCTGGTCCAATATTGACAGCATATACCATTTTGTTCCGAACAATGAGATTTACCAATCTGGCAAAATGGTGGTCTTTTACATCGCGTTAGGAAAAATCTTTGACGTGGCTTTTTCTGTCAACAGCGAAATCTTGGTCTTTTCTAGGTATTACCGCTTCAATCTGGTTTTGACCATAGCAATGAGCATCCTGATTATTGCCGTGAATTATTGGCTGATTCCGATCTATGGAATCGAGGGGGCCGCAATCGGTTCGGCATCAGTAATGCTTGCTTTCAACTTAATCAAATACGGTTATTTGAAGATCAGATTAAATGTGGATCCTTTCAGCTATGAAACATTCAAAATCCTCTTACTTGGGATGATTATCATGGGTCCCAGTTATCTATTCCTAAATCAAATTCACCCTTTAATCTCTATTTTGATCAAATCGATGATGGTTGTTACGCTTTTCCTGTTTTTCTCGATGATTATCGGAGTAGGAAAAGAGGAGTGGAACTGGATAAAAAGTAAACTAAAAAAGTCCGGGCCTTAGAGTGTTACAAACCTCCGTACTGACAAGATTTGAGCTGCCTTAAATCCGCAAACTTCCACTGTTATCCTGCGTTTTGGGCGAGGCCCTTTTCGGTGAAGAAAAAGGTGAGGCCTGTTTTTGGAGAGGGCTTTACTCGTGATTGTAATTAAATTGTGAAGTTTGAACAAGTCGGCGACCCGGACACCCCAAATATACGAGATGAATCCCGGAGTGTTTTAATTATTCACCTTAAAACCTGAAATCGCCCAAAAAATTGATCTGCATTTTAACAGGTATTTCTTTGGTTCCAAATAATATTTTTCCGTAAAACCTTTTGATTCAATTAAAAAATGGGATCACTTCCTTGGTCACTGAAAAATCAAAATTTTATTTTGCCAAATTCTCGATAGATTCATTCACTTAAACTTAACTTTGTCCCCGCAAACCCACGGTTACTATGTACCTGATTAAGAAATTGATTGTTTGTCTTGATCAAACTCCTTTGGATCAGACATTGATTGAACATGCTGCCTTTATCGCCAAAGTCAATCAAACGAAGAAAATATACTTTTCAAACGTTATAAAAAACCTTTCTATCCCGAAAGAAGTGCTTGAAGAATTTCCTAACCTGATCGAAAATATGATCAATGAAAGGAAAGAGGCCATGGAAAAACTGGTCAATGAGCATTTCAAAGATGTCAAAGGGATTACGATCAGCTACGTAGTCAAAGAAGGCAATCTCTCGAAGAAAATACTAAAGTTGGCCGAAGAGAAGTCTGCCGACATGATCATCATTGGCCGAAAGGTAGAACTCCCCGGAACTGGAGTTGCATCGCAAAGACTTGCACGAAGAGCGAGTTGTTCGCTCCTAATTGTACCTGAGGGATCCAAACCAAGGATTTCCAAACTTCTGGTTCCGAGTGACTTTTCGGACTATTCTAAAGATGCATTGGAAGAAGCAATCATGATCGTGGCAAAACATGGAGGCAAAGCTGAGATTGTCTGTCAAAATGTGTTTTCAGTTCCCTCTGGATATCATTTTACCGGAAAAAGCTATGAGGAATTTACCGAGATCATGAAGTTGCACGCCGAGATCAATTACAAGAAGTTCATTCGCAAAATAGATACGAAAGGCGTCAAAATCACTCCGATATACACTAAAGATGACGACGATGACCCGGTGCAGGAGATTGTCTCCAAAGCTTTGGAAATCGAAGCTGATGGCATCATTATCGGAGCAAAAGGTCGGACTGCAGCTACCGCACTTTTCATTGGAAGTATGGCCGAGCGATTGATTCAATTCAATGATAGTCTGCCCCTACTGGTCACCAGACCAAAAGGTAAAAACGCCGGAATTCTGGATTACATCCTTGAAATTTAACCGCTTCAAAATCAATTAAAAGAGTCAGCAATCCTGACTCTTTTTCTTTTTCATTAAACTCTAAAACGCTTCTTTAGTCTAATGACTCAAGTATGTCACCAACCGATCAACAATTACTGGAGCAGATTCGCTCACCTTTCACGAGGGAGCTAGGATTCAGGCATTTGATCGAAATATACCAAAAGAGAGTCTATCAGGTAATTCGCCGAATGGTTCTCATCCATGAGGATGCAGATGATCTCACCCAAAACACCTTCATCAAGGCGTATCGATACCTTGATAAATTCGAGGGGAATTCCTCTATTTTCACCTGGCTCTATCGAATTGCGACAAATGAGGCATTGACTTTTCTTGAAAAAAAGAAAAAACGCTTCTCCTTTTCTTTGGATGACCATCAGGAGAAATTGGAGTCCTATATCGATCAACCGGGAAATCTAAATGGAGATCAAATTCAAATTCGTCTTCAAAAAGCCTTACTTAAACTTCCGGAGAAGCAAAGACTCGTTTTCCATCTGAAATATCAGGAAGAACTAACTTATGAACAGATGTCTGAAATCACCGGAACCAGCACCGGAGCTTTGAAGGCCAGTTATCATCATGCGGTCAAAAAAATTGAACAATTCGTATTATCAGAGTAAACTTTATGCAACCATCCTTGTCTAACCTGCCATGAACCAATTGCCAAAACTCAAAGAATTCGAAGCACCAAATGGATACTTTGATCAATTGCCGGATCAGATTCTAGCAAAGTCAAAGGCTCGAAAATCTCAAATTTGGTTAAGATATGCTGCAGCTGCAGTAGTAGTACTTGGTATGGCGGTTTCCTGGCAAGCAGGAGTTTTTGCTCCAAAATCCCAAGGATTGACTGCTGAGGAAGTGGCCACACTTTATATCGAAAGTCAAGTTTGGACGGCAGAAGATATCCTGAGTATGGCTGATGATCCCAATGCAATACTTGATCAAATAATTAACGAAGAAATGCCCCTGACCGAAGACTTATGGTCAGAGGATGAACTTAACTGGTTTTAATAACTTATGAAGAATTCCCATCTATTCGCCCTTCTTGTTTTCTTGATAATTGGATCAAATGCTTTTGCACAGCGACCGCAAATAGATCAAGAAAAATTGCAATCCGCAAGAATTGCATTCATCACCACACGACTTGATCTAAAACCTGAACAAGCTGAGAAATTCTGGCCCATATACAATCAGTACAATGATGGTAGAGAAAAAACCATGCGTCAGCTCTCGGAATTGGGTCGTGGAATGGAAACAATAAGTGAAGAGGAAGCAAAATCTAGAATCCAAAAGCGGTTCCAGTATCAAGCTGAATTACTTGAAAAAGAAAAGTCTTTTGTCAATGATGCATCAAAGGTATTATCGTCCAAACAAATCCTGATGCTGAACAATATTGCCCGAGATTTTAATAGGCAGCTCTACCAAAGAGGTAGAGGAGGAAACTAATAAAAATGGCCCTGGATTTATTCAGGGCCATTTTTATTTATTGTTTTTTGAGTAAATCTCTGATTTCCTCAAGCAGCTTCTCTGAAGCAGTAGGTGCAGGTGGAGGTGCAGGTGCCTCTACTTTCTTCTTTTTGGTTTTATTAATTGCTTGAATAACTAGGAAAATTACGAAAGCGATAATTGTGAAATCGATGACATTTTGGATAAACATCCCGTAGTTAATTGTGACTGCGTCCACTACTTCACCGAATTCATCTAAAGTGGCATCTTTTAAGACAAGATTCAAATCCTTAAAGTCCACACCGCCAATCAGCATACCGATTGGTGGCATTACAATATCATTTACGAAGGAGGTCACAATCTTTCCGAAAGCTCCTCCTATGATTACAGCGACAGCTAGGTCGATGACATTGCCTTTGACGGCAAATTCTTTAAACTCTTTTAGCATTGACATATTTATAGTGAGGTTGGTTAAAGTATACTTCAATCTTCTGAAAATTATCCAAATCTGCAATAGCTGTAAGAGAAATCGCCATTTATTAAAATTCAGATGCCTTCAAAGGTTAAGGAAATTGAACCAAGCTCCCTGATTTTTCATTAATCTTGCAGACAAAATTACTT
>CAYTXN010000295.1:0-4350 GCA_964441195.1 uncultured Limnohabitans sp. | reverse complement strand
GATCTGATTTTCTGCCGGACCAATTGAAAGGAGAAGGGTTTTGATGGAGATTCATGTGCTTTAAGTTCGTTGTTCAGAATTTTTCTTTGCAAGAATACTTTATAAAAATTAATAAACCTATAGAGTTTGTAGGTTATTGGAATAACTCACTTATAACTTCCTCATCCACCAAATTCGGAACTGTCACTTTCAAACCCGGACTTCTATCCATTTCGCGTTGAATGGCTTCCATCGAACCTGAATTCCTTGCCCACGACCTTCTCGCTATTCCATTGTTTACATCGTAGAAAAGCATGGATTTCAACTTGCGATCAGCTTCCTGACTTCCATCCAATACCAATCCAAATCCGCCGTTGATCACTTCGCCCCAACCGACTCCACCACCATTGTGGATCGAGACCCAAGTTGCTCCTCGGAAACTATTTCCAATAACATTGTGAATCGCCATATCAGCTGTGAATCGGCTTCCATCGTAGATATTGCTCGTTTCTCTGTATGGTGAATCTGTTCCACTGACATCGTGATGATCTCTTCCTAAGACGATGGGAGCTGAGATTTCCCCAGTTTTAATGGCCTGATTAAACGCTTCAGCAATTTTTGATCTCCCTTCAGCATCCGCATACAGTATCCGCGCCTGCGAACCCACAACTAATCTGTTTTTCTCCGCTTCCTCAATCCAGGTAATATTGTCCTGCAGTTGTTGGGCTATCGAATCCGGTGCAGTTTTCATGATTTCTTTCAAAACTGAAGCTGCGATCATATCTGTAATACGAAGATCTTCTACTTTCCCCGAGGTACAAACCCATCGGAATGGTCCGAAACCATAATCAAAACACCTCGGTCCCAAAATATCCTGCACATAGCTTGGAAAGCGGAAATCAATCCCATTTTCGGCCATCACGGCTGCGCCAGCTCGGGATGCTTCCAGCAAAAAAGCATTTCCATAATCGAAAAAGTAGGTACCTTTTTCTGCATGTCGATTTATTGCAGCTGCTTGGCGACGAAGCTATTCCTGAACTTTTTCCTTAAATGCTTCAGGATTTTCTGCCATCAGTTGATTGGATTCTTCAAAAGAAAGTCCTGCCGGATAGTAGCCTCCAGCCCAAGGATTGTGGAGCGAAGTCTGATCTGAGCCAAGCTCCACGAAAAGGTTTTCCTGGTCAAACCGCTCCCAGACCTCCACGATATTTCCTATGAAAGCAATCGATACGACTTCCTCATTTGCCTTGGCTTTTTTTACCCGAATAACCAGTTCACTTAAATCTTGGATGAGTTCGTCCACCCAACCTTGTTCATGACGTTTTTTAGCAGCCGATGAGTTGACTTCGGCGCATACCGTAACGCAACCTGCAATATTTCCGGCTTTTGGCTGAGCACCGGACATACCTCCCAAACCTGCGGTAAGGAAGATTTTGCCTTTTGGGCTTTCTCCAGCTTTCAGTTTTTTCCGAAAGGCATTCATCACCGTGATTGTAGTGCCGTGAACGATCCCTTGTGGGCCAATGTACATGAAGGATCCGGCGGTCATTTGACCATATTGAGTGACGCCCAGTGCGTTGAATTTTTCCCAATAATCGGGTTTGGAGTAGTTGGGTATCATCATTCCATTGGTGACCACTACTCTTGGGGCTTCTTTGGAAGAGGGAAAAAGCCCCATAGGATGACCGGAATAAAGATGCAAAGTCTGCTCATCGGTCATTTCGGATAGGTATTTCATCGTGAGAAGATACTGAGCCCAATTTTGGAACACTGCCCCATTTCCACCATAGGTGATTAGTTCTTCAGGATGCTGAGCCACTGCCGGATCCAGGTTGTTTTGGATCATCAGTATGATCGCCGCAGCCTGCTTGGATTTAGCTGGATATTCTTCTATTGCTCGCGCAAAAAGTGGGTAATCGGGCATAAAACGGTACATATAAATGCGGCCGTATTCCTTCAGTTCTTGTAAGAATTCGGCTGCAAGTTCAGTATGCCATTCTTTTGGAAAATATCTTAATGCATTGCGTAAAGCCAGTTTTTTCTCTTCAGCAGAAAGGATGTCCTTCCGCTTCGGAGCATGGGAAATTGCTGGATTTCGCTGCTTTTTTGGAGGTAAATTGTTTGGAATACCTTGCTTGATTTGATCCTGCATCGGATTTACGGTTTACGATTTTTGAATTACGAGCTGAATTTGAACTTTTGAGCTTTGTTCTTAAATCTATTGTCTTGAGTCTAATGTCTTAAATCTTCTTTCCACTCTTCCACACCATCTCCGGCTTCATCTTCCCTTGTTGATACAGAATTTCCCGATAATCAGAAGTTGGAAAAAGGATAAAGTCAGCCAAGAATCCCGGTGCTAATTTTCCACGGTCATTCAACCCTAAAGCTGCTGCAGCCCTTAACGTGATACCGGAAAAGACTTCCGCCGTACTTAGTTTTTCGAAGGTTGCCAAAATTGAGGCTTGCACCAATAAATCTCCCATGGGTGCCGAACCTGGATTCCAATCCGAGGCAATGGACAAGGATCCGCCTTGGTCTAGGATTTTTCTTGCAGGAGTGAATGAACATCCCAAACCCAAACTTGCTCCGGGTAAAGCCACGGCAATGGTATCGGATTGCGCTAATTCCTTGATTTCTTTTTCCCCAGAAGCTTCCAAATGATCAGCTGACAAAGCTCCAAATTTCACTGCCACTGCTGATCCACCTGTGGTAAATTGATCGGCATGAACTGTCAGGTCAAAACCCATTTCTTTTGCTTTTTGGAAATAGGGGGCGATTTCCTCAGGTGAAAAAGCACTTTTCTCCACAAAACCATCGATTCGGTTTGTGAGTTTTTCTTGTTTTAAAATGGGGAAAAGTTCAGTAGCAACCATTTCTAAATACTCCGAATTTGAACCTGAAAAATCTTTGGGTTTCATATGTGCAGCAAGACAAGTTGGGATCAAATCCGCTGAAGTGGTCTGATTCGCAAGTTGAATGGATCGAAGCATTTTGAGTTCCTCGTCCACTGAAAGCCCATAACCGCTTTTCACCTCGATGGTGGTGACTCCTTCATAAAGGTGTCTATTGGCATTTGTGACGGTTCTCTCGGCTAATTCTTCTAAACTCAGTTTTCGGGTTTGGGTGACCGTATCCCAGATTCCACCACCCGATTCTGCAATTTCCAGATAGGATTTTCCGGCATTGCGCATCGCAAAGTCCTTTGCTCGGGATCCTCCAAAACAAATGTGGGTGTGACAATCCACCAATCCCGGTAATGCAACATTTTCACCTTCTAAAATGATGACTTCAGCATCTGGAAATTCTTTTTTTAACCTTTCCCAGATTCCCACCTGAAGAATTTTCTCACCTTCAATTAGGATTCCGGCATCTTGGATGATCTCTAGTTGGTCGTCTTTCAAAGCTCCCTTTAGTGGGAGCTTGCCAAGGGTGAGAACTTGGGTTATTGGACCTATTAATTTTAGATTTTTCATGTTTTTGTTTCCCTCAGATAGACGCTGAAAAAATCCAAAGATCTGTGCTGATCAGCGAAAAAAATCAGCGAACATCAGCGGGAGATTTTTAATAACTGAATAATTTACTCCACTCGGTATCAAAAGCCAAACCTTCCTGATAAGCCACCTTTTTCGCCAATTCGATCAATTCACCACTTTTCACTAAGTCAATGGCCGTCTCCATGTCTTCATGCAAAATCCGATCAGAAACTACTTGATCAATAGATTTTCGTACTCGCTCGTAGATTGCGGTCATGATTTTCCCTGATTTAAGAGGAGCATGATAGTCCATAGCCTGAGCTGCGTAGAAAAGCTCAATCCCCAAGATTTTCTCCACATTTCCGATTACTCTCAAGGCTTTTCTCGCACCAATACTACCCATACTCACGTGATCCTCCTGTCCAAGCGAAGTAGGAATGGAATCGGCTGAAGCAGGAAAACAGAGCCCTTTATTCTCCGAAGCCAATGCTGCTGTGGTGTATTGTGGAATCATTAAACCGGAGTTCAGTCCAGTTTCTTTGAGTAAAAGTTTGGGCACCCCAGGAGTGTCTCCTTCGATAGACAAATAGATTCTTCGATCTGAGATATTCCCGATTTCGGAAGCCGCCAGACATGCATAATCCAATGGTAGTGCGATCGGCTGCCCGTGGAAATTGCCTCCGGAAATCGTGTTCTCGGCATTAAAAACTACAGGATTGTCAGTCACTGAATTGATTTCGATTTCAATGGAATCCTTCAAATGCAACCAGGAATTCCAACTCGCCCCGTGAACCTGCGGCATGCAACGAAGCGAGTAGGGGTCCTGTACTCTGGCACAATTGAGATGAGAATTAACGATTTCGGATTCGTGAAGCAGATTTAGGATGCTTTGAGCGAC
>CAYTXN010000294.1:0-4362 GCA_964441195.1 uncultured Limnohabitans sp. | reverse complement strand
GGGCTATTTCTTCAGTTGAAAAAAGCTGAGGAAGGATCAAGAACCCATCCTGTTTGTAAGACTCAATCTGTAAAGCTGAGATCATGGTTTTTCTGGGTTTATGGGGAGTTTTGAATTCTTAATTTGATCAAAAAATCCTCATTTAAAAAGTCTGGAACTGATAATTCAAAGAAGCAATTCCGATTTAATCCTGAGTTCTAAATCCTATGGTTTATTGAATTGAGATAAGAAATCAAATTCCGGTACTTTTTTGTACTTTGATTTTCTAATTCAACCAAATCAAACCCAACAATTTCCTACTATGAAAACCTCTCTTCTTTTTGCTTTCCTCTTCATTTCAAATCTTGCCTTCTCCCAATCTGAAAAAGAAGTGGATGAGGCTGTGCAAAAGTTTCGCGCAGCATTACTGGCTGAAGATTCAGATGCGCTTAAAAACCTTTCTTCCACAAGCCTTAGCTATGGACATTCCGGAGGAGTAATAGAAAATCAGGAGGAATTTGTGGCTGTATTTTCTTCAAAAAAATCTGATTATAAAACTTGGGATGTAACCGATCAAACCATTGCATTCCACGGAAAGAAACTGGCCATAGTTCGACAAAATGTCAAGGCAGAAATTGTATCCGTGGCGAACGGAACAACAAATAGCCTCAATATGGGCCTCATGATGATTTGGATTAAAGAAAAAGGCGATTGGAAGTTATTGGCAAGACAGTCCTTTCGATTTCCACAAGTTTGATTCTCTTAGGAGGCATCTTCTTTCGGTTTGACTTTTTGCAAGTTGGAATGTTGTAAGAATCGATCCTCATATCCCGCTTCCTCTGTTCCCATCCATTGATCCCAAAAGGTAAAATATAGGCCATAATTGCAGCGGTACTTCAAGTGATGCATGTCATGATGCGTGGCACCGATGATCCACTTGGTCCAGGGAGATTTCACTGACGAACTGGGATAAACTTCCACTCCGGAATGGTTGATCACCGCAGTCACCGACATAGTGATTAGCAGCGCAATCAGTACAAAAAAGTGCATCGGCAGGACCAAAACCAAGATTGGGAGAAATATTGCCAGAAATGCAGCCTCTATCGGATGAAAGGAAAAGGAGGTGAAAGAACTAGTGTACAAACTATTATGATGAGTGTGGTGAAATCGATGAAGAACCTTGGGTAAATGCATCCAGCGGTGAAGCCAGTAGTAGTAAGTTTCGTGGATGAAAAGCGCCAGAAAAAATTCTAGAGGAATCCATAAAAGATCCCAACCGGAAAGTGTGGTGTAAAGTTGAGTATAGCCTCTTTGCCAGCAAATTAACATAATCGTCCCCGCTACTGAAAATAGGATTGCCCCCAGAAAAGAATACCAGATTTCGCGCTTGACTTGTCCCAATTTTACTTGCTGATGAAGTCGGCGGTTAGGTTTAGCATCTCCTAATTTTTTATAGACCAACTCGTGATATATCCAAGCCAAAGCGAGGTATCTCAAAAAAATCCCGATCAGCAAAATGCTCGTAATTATCAAAAAGTTATTGGGATTTGTGAAATCATTTCCCAGCAGCCAATCCAGGTTAAAGTCCATCGGTTTAGGTTCTTAAGCTCCTAACCAGAATTGAAATTCTAAGGTTTCCCTTTCTTTAGAAAAAATTTAAAACCTCAAAAACCTATATAAAAATCACTTGTTTTCGAAGAAATACACCACCAGCATTTTGACTGGGGTCTGTCCTGAATTGACCGGATTGTGCTCCAGCATCCCATCAAAAAGCATGGAATCTCCTTCATTCAACTCGATTTCCTGATCCCGAAATACATATCGAACCGAACCGGAAATGATGTATTTGTATTCAAATGCGTCAGTCTGAACAAAATCACGAACTGCACCTGGCTGAATCTCCAACAGGACAATATCTATCGTACATTGATTTACTTTTTTGGTGAAAATGCGAGAATACTCATAACCTGAGGCGGGTTCTTTCTCGAACTTCTGGTAATCGGCTTTTCGCTGAATAAGGATTTTACCCTCTTTCCCATAAAAGCTCAAGTCATTAAAAAAATCATCTAAACCCACTTCCAAGGCTTTTACTATCTGAATCAAAACCAGGAGCGAGGGAATGGTCCGGCTATTTTCAATTTGGGAAATCAGACCTTTGGTGACTCCAGCGCGATCTGCGATGTCCTGAAGTGTAAGATTCTTTTCCTTTCGGATGCTTTTTAGCTTGTTACTGATTTGGACGATTACTTCCTGTTCCATGGATTGGATTATTGGGCGATTTGAAAAAGTAAACTAATGAAAAAAGAGATAAGGCTATCTATGGTTGCGAGATATACTTTATGGAGTAAATTACCTGCAGGCAGGAATATTGAGAATTAAGACACTACCTCGAATTCGGCATTATTTTCTTTAAAAAGTTTTAAAGGAAAGTTAACCCAATTTTTTTGTTGAGTCCTTGCTCAAAAATCCGAATCAAAGTAGATAACTGAATATTGCCCTTCCCATTTTCAAGTTTGGAGATATAACTTTTCTTTGTTCCTGCCTTTTCTGCCAATTGCTCTTGGGTAAGATTTGCTTCCTTTCTTGCTTCTTTAAGCATTTCACTTATGATAAACATTTGGGCATTTTCTTCATATTTATTCCTGCTTTCACTACCGACAATGCCGTGTTCCACTTCAATCAGGTCCTCAAATGATTTGACTTTGCTATAATCCTTCATGATCTTATTTCTTTGATTGAAAATACTCTTTCATTAACCTTTCGGCTTTCTCAATTTCATTCTTTGGAGTTTTCTGAGTCTTTTTTTTTAAACCGTTGAAAAGGACGACTAATCTACCTTCATCAAAACAGCAGAAAATCCTATAAATATTCGATCCATATTCCACTCTAACTTCATATAACCCATCCTTACCCTCCAGATGCTTGAGAAACTTCTCGGGTACTCTTTCCACCTGCTTGATCAGTTCAAAAACATATTGAATCTTAGTTTTTACCTTTTGATCTTGGTTTTGGTAAAATTCTAAAAAGTGGTTTTCATAAAAAATAATTCTCCTAACCATACCGACAAAGTTATCCTAAGAGATAACAAAATGCAAGGTTTTTTATTTCCCAAAAAAGTAACTTCCAATTAAACCACCTTATAAAGCCGAAACAACTTCCTCTCCCAATCCAAATGAAAGTGTCATTCCATTTCCACCAAGCCCATTTACGATAGTGACTACCTCGTCGATTTGATAAATGAATTCAGTCGTTCCATTTGTCATTTTGGGATAGATTCCATGCCAAGCAGATCCGATTCTCCAGTCCTTAAACTGGGCAAATCCCTTCAAAAAATTTAAAATCATGTCATTGACATCAGTTCGGTCAAAAGGCGAAAGATCCAAGCCGTATTCGTGGCTGTCTCCAATGGTCAATTCTCCCAAACCATTTTGGGAAACCATCACATGAATCCCCCACTCGATCAGTTCGGGATATTGATCTTGGTATACTTCCTTCAGTTTTTCCAATGAAGGAGCTACCTGAAAACCTTTGTAATGGATAAAACTCAATCCGGCACATAGTGGAGGTCCAATTCTCCAGTTTTCAGGCTGCTGAACGAGCCGCATCATCTGAAGTTTACACTTCGTAATTGGAGTAGCTTCAAAAAGCTCCGGATAAAGGGTCTCAAAATCAGCCCCTGAGCACACAAAAATTCGATCTGCTGACCAGCTTTTCTGACCAGAGTAAACTGTATTTCCTTCGATCCTGGACACCACCCGGTTCCATTCAAACTCGATTCCCGGAAGACTTCCCAAGTATTTTCCTGTTTTGTAGATCGCCTCACGGGGATCCACAATTACCTCATCCGCAGTCCAAAGTGCTCCTTTGAGTCCATCGGGTTTGGTGGCTGGGCTTTTCTGTAGGGTTTGCTCAGGATTGAATACTTCCGCTGACTTGATTCCTTGCATCGCTGCGACGTATTCCTCCACAACCTGCATTTCCAGATCGGTGTAGGCAAGATGAAGCGACCCGGTCTTTTCTGCAAAAAACCCAGCCTTCTGGCTCATTTCCAACCAGATTTCCTGCGATCGCATCGCCCGGTCAAAAGAAGGTCCCTGCGGTTGCCCAACCGGCCAAACCATTCCAAAATTACGAACTGAAGCACCTTGGGCCTTTGGATGACGCTCAATTACTGCGACTTTCCAGCCTTTGGCGTGAAGCGCACGAGTGATGGCCATACCGACGATTCCGGCGCCGACGACTATTGCAGAGGGTTGGTTCATATGGGATTTGTGATCGAAAGTTCAAGTGTAGCGGCTTTTTCCTGTCGCTTAAGTTTCCGCTGGAAATAGATAAATGAGCCTGTCATCAGGACAAGGGAAAGACTGAGAAATATCAAAATCG
>CAYTXN010000293.1:0-4370 GCA_964441195.1 uncultured Limnohabitans sp. | reverse complement strand
AAGAAGATGGTATTTCTCAGGAAATCTTCGGTATTGTAGATGATAAAGTAAAAATTCCCATGGCGGGAAATATTGAAAGCTTAAACGTTTCTGTTTCTGCGGGAGTCGCCATTTATGAGGCGATTCGACAGCGCAAGAAATGATCAATGTTCAATCTCAATGAACAATTGTCAAGTTTTAAGTCAAGAGATTTGAAAATTTGACATTGGGTCTGAAAATTGAAAAGGTATAAGTTTCAATCCCTCGATTTTAAAGAAATGCTAACTGCACAATATTAAATTCTCAAGTTTGGAGTCAAGTGATTTGAAAATTGAGTTTGATTATTGATAATTGAATAGAATTAAGATTTTAATTCCTCGATTTCAGACAAAGTCCTCCCCTTTCTTTTTTGCATTAGCCACAAAGTCTCTGAATTTCTTATCTCCGCCTAATTTACAAATAAGGAGAACGTTATCGGTTTCATTGATCAAGTAGTTGTCAAGACCTTCAACTACCACTAATTTTTCGCTGTCCATTTTTACATAGCAGTTCTTAGTATCGTACAATAAGGAATTGGCTTCAACTACATTATTATTTTCATCTTTTTCCCTCAAGTTATGAATGCTATGCCATGAGCCTAAATCAGACCAACCAAAGTCTCCCAATATAACATATACCTTATCAGACTTTTCCATGATTCCGTAGTCAATGGATACATTTTTCACCATAGTATATGCTCTATTGATGAAATCCTGCTCAGTTGATTTTCCATAATGGGCTCTTCCTTCTTCAAAAACCTCGGCAACGTCAGGCATATTTTCTGAAAATGCACTGAGAAGGCTTTTTACCTTCCACACAAACATCCCCGAATTCCAAACAAAATCACCACTATCCACAAAAGTCTTTGCAAGTTTGGAATTTGGCTTTTCGGTAAAAGTTTTCACTTTCAAAGCAGGATTTCCATTGTCTCCTTCTAGGTATTGAATATACCCGTATCCTGTTTCTGGCCGGTTGGGCTTGATACCTATGGTAATGAGCCGATTTTCCACCTGTGCCGCATCCATGGCTCTGTTGATTGTATGGATAAAGCGCTTTTCCTGCAAAATCAAATGATCTGCAGGGGTTACCACCAAAGTGGCTTCGGGATTAAAAGCACTGATTTTATATGCTGCATAAGCAATGCACGTTGCTGTATTCCTTCGCAGCGGTTCAGTCAATATTTGCTCCGCTTTCAAATCCGGCAATTGCTCCAAAACAAGCTCCAGGTAATTTTGATTCGTGACTACAATAAACTGCTCTGGTTCCGCTATTTCACTAAATCGGTCATAGGTCATTTGGAGCAAACTTCGGCCAGCACCCAGAATATCCAAAAATTGTTTCGGTCGGTTATTTCGGCTATATGGCCAGAATCGGGATCCGATTCCTCCTGCCATTATTACAATGTAGGGTTTGTCTTGCATGCTGGGTTAGACTATTCCTTCTTTCATCAAATCATGAATATGAACAAAACCTGCGATTTTTCCTCCATCCATCGCTACTAATTGAGTAATATTAAAATTACGCATCTGGTTCAAAGCACGAATGGCATATTCATCTTTTGAAATCGTTTTGGGGTTTTTAGTCATAATATCTTTTGCTCTTAACGCTTGGATATCCAGAGTTTTTTCCAGCATCCTGCGCAAATCACCATCTGTGATTATCCCAGTCAAATTGCCTTCGGTATCATTTACCGCAGTGGCACCAAGTCGCTTTCCAGAAATCTCGATGATCACCTCAGTCAGTCCGGCTTCTTCATTGACTATAGGTAGTAAACCTTTGGAAAGCACATCTCCTACTTTAAGATAAAGCTGTTTACCTAACGATCCTCCAGGGTGATATTTGGCAAAATCATCTGAAGTAAATCCTCTAGCCTCAAGCAAGCAAACAGCCAAGGCATCGCCCAAAGCCAAGTGAGCAGTAGTACTCGTGGTGGGGGCGAGATTATGAGGACAGGCTTCTTCTCCAATGGTGGCATTGAGTACAAAATCGGCTTGCTCTGCGAGATAGGAATTAGTGTTAGAAACCATGGCTACCAAGTTTGACCCAAGCTTTTTCAGTAGCGGGACGAGCACTTTTATCTCAGGAGTATTTCCGGATTTTGAAATACACAAGACAATGTCAGCCTCTTGAATCATTCCCAAATCACCATGAATCGCATCCCCTGCATGCATAAAAAGTGCTGGAGTTCCTGTCGAGTTGAGCGTTGCCACTATTTTATTAGCGATGATCGCACTCTTACCAACTCCAGTAATCACCACTCTTCCTTTGGAGTGAAGTATCCGCTCCACACAAGCATCAAAATCGCCGTCCAACCCTTCAATCAAATTTAAGATGGCATTTGCTTCATTTTGCAAAACCCGAGTGGCTGTATTTCTAATATTTTTAGCTAAATTCAATTTTACCTGCGTTAATCACTAATTTTGTACAAAGGTAAAAAATTATCGTTCATTCCTGTTTACAGGCAATTTCCACCCTATAAGCCACTTCTTCTCGTGGAAGAAAAAGTAAAAACAGATCTTAAGAAAATCTTCGGATTCAGTCAGTTCCGTGGCAATCAGGAGCACATTGTAGACAACCTACTTAACGGTCGGAATACATTTGTGATCATGCCTACCGGGGCAGGCAAGTCCCTTTGCTATCAGCTTCCTGCGGTAGTATCTGAAGGGACAGCCATAGTAATTTCTCCTTTGATTGCTTTGATGAAAAATCAAGTCGATCAGCTAAATGCTGTCGGAGTAAACGCACATTTCCTCAATTCTACGCTCACAAAATCAGAAGCAAACAAGGTTAAAAGTGAAGTTTTAAAAAAGAACACCAAGCTTCTTTACGTAGCTCCCGAATCCTTAACCAAAGAAGAAAACGTTGCATTTCTGAAATCTGCGCATCTCAGTTTTGTAGCTATCGATGAAGCGCACTGTATTTCCGAATGGGGTCATGATTTCAGGCCTGAATACCGCAGAATCAAGTCTATTGTGGCGCAAATCGCTCCTAATCTTCCGATTATAGCCTTGACAGCTACGGCAACTCCAAAAGTTCAACAGGATATTCAGCGCAATCTCCAAATGGAGGAAGCAGATTTATTCAAATCATCTTTCAACCGAACAAATCTTTTTTATGAGGTTAGAGCGAAATTGAAAAATGAATCGAAGAAGTCTCTGATCAAATTCATTAAAAATCACAAGGGAAAGTCTGGAATAATCTATTGCCTCAGCCGCAAAAAGGTGGAGGAAATCGCACAACTTCTAAAGGTCAATCAGATAAATGCTGCTCCGTATCATGCAGGCTTGGATTCCTCAGTGCGAATCAAAACTCAGGATGACTTCCTCAATGAAGAGTTGGATGTAATCGTAGCAACCATTGCTTTTGGAATGGGGATTGACAAGCCGGATGTCCGGTATGTGATTCACTATGATGTGCCAAAGTCGCTGGAAGGATACTATCAGGAAACCGGTAGAGCTGGCCGAGATGGACTTGAAGGCCATTGCCTGATGTTCTTTCGACAGGAAGACATTATCAAATTGGACAAGTTCAATAAGGACAAAGCGGTAACTGAACGTGAAAATGCCAAAATCCTACTTCAGGAGATGGCTGCTTTCGCAGAGACAGGGGTTTGCAGAAGAAAGTTTATACTGAATTATTTCGGAGAGACACTCAATGAGGATTGTGGGTTCTGTGACAACTGTAAGCGTGACAGAGACACATTCGAAGGCATGGACTATTTGCTCATTGCATTGGATGCCGTGCAAAAAACCAATGAACGCTTCAGCTTGGAACATCTAGTTAAGGTGATTCGTGGAGAACTAGACGAATACGTCGAGAGCTATAAGCATAATACTCTTGATGTCTTTGGTAAGGGAAAAGAAGAATCTGACAAGCATTGGACTTCAGTGATTCGTCAGGCTATGATTACCGCACTTCTTGAAAAGGATATTGAAAATTATGGAATACTTCGCCTGACTCAAAAGGGCATCGATTTCATTGATTCTCCCTATTCAGTTGATCTATTCAAAGATCATGACTTTGACAAAGAGTCTGAAGAAGAAACTCAAGATCTGCAAATCAGCACTGGTCCTGCTTATGATGAGAAGCTTTTTGAACTTCTCAAGGCCGAACGGAAGCGTGTTGCAAAAACAAAAAATTTACCTCCATACATCATTTTCCAGGATCCATCTTTGGAAGAAATGGCAACCATCTATCCTACAACCAGGGAAGAATTAGCTCAAATCAATGGTGTGGGAATGGGAAAAGTGGTCAAATTTGGAGCACCTTTCTTAAAGCTTATTGCTAATTATGTAGAAGAAAACGAAATCGAAACAGCTGCCGAAGTAGTTGTAAAAACCGCCGGAACCCGA
>CAYTXN010000292.1:0-4375 GCA_964441195.1 uncultured Limnohabitans sp. | reverse complement strand
GGGATGGCAAGCGAGTGGACTCCACTTTCCTTCACATTCGGGAGTGGCTGAGCTGTATTCGACAGGGAGGAAATCCAAGTTGCGGTATTCAGGAGGGATTTGAAGAGGCCATCACTGCACATATGGCAGGGCTTTCTTACAAATTGGGTCGAAAGATCGAATGGGATGCTGCGACTGAGCAAATCATTACCATGCCGGGAGAGGACTTGGATGCTATTCTGTTGGAGAATTCGGTTAGCTAATTTTCAAAAAGGGCGCTGGTCATCCAATGCGCCCTTTTTATTTTTCATCCGCCTTATTTTGTTAAAATTTCAGTATCAATTTGTGCAACAATTTTTTCCCGAACACATTCCATCTAAGGCTAAAATCAGCTTAAAAACGTCCCTCAAACCAACATTCTTGGCGAATGAAATTGATCTTAAAAACGAGCAATCCCTACGAAATCTTATCCTTGATCTTATTGTACAGAATGATCAAAACGACAGCTACCACTACAAAAGAGATAGCTCCCATAAAAAATTCTAATATTTCCATGACAAGCGTCAGGATAAGGATCGCCCCTAGTAGAATCACTCCAAGAATTATTAAACCTATTTTCTTCATATGAATAGGACGGCATCTTTTCTAAAAAAACTCATTATTCTTCATTTTTATTTGAAAAAACTTAATAATCAGCTGGACATTCTACCTCACCCCAACCCTCTTCCCGCAATTCTGCGGGGCTGGCTCACATGGAAAGGGAGCTTGAGTAGTGGTCAAATTGAACCTTGAAATCCGATTGATTTAAAAGCGAAGTCAAATTGTGAATTGAAATATATTTCCTACCAGAATGTAGTGCCCTCCCTTTAAGGGGAGAGCCTGTCCCGATAGCGGAGCGTATCGGGAGTAAGGGTGGGGAAAGGCTTCATTGCTCGGGACAGACCAATAATTTATCGAATCGACTGATTTTGAGTCCGATTGACTGTCAAATCCAAATTTGAGCTTAAATTCCTATTCTTTAAATTTCATTTGCCACCGCCAACCTTCGCTTTGAAATGAATAAACGCTCCATCGGTCTACATACTCTTCTGGCTGTCCTGTTTTTGTTCGGCTGTAATCCAAATTCGAAAAATCAAGAAACAGATTCTCCAACCGGATTCATTCTCCAAGAATCTGACCTTCCTGATTTTGAAAAGGATATAGACCATCAAGGTCTGCTCACTGCTTTGGGCGATCGTCACGATGAATCGATCCGTACGGGAGAGCATATTTACAACAATGTGTGTTTCAATTGCCATGGAAATCCCGATCAGGAAGGATCAATTCCCAATGCACTTAAATTTTGGGCGGACACTTTTAACGTTGGAAAAGATCCCTATTCGATTTACCAAACCCTCACACGCGGCTATGGCTCCATGCCTCCACAAGTCAATCTGACTCCCGTGGAGAAATATGATATCATCAATTACCTGAGGGAAACATTTATCAAAGAGAAAAACCCGGGGCAGTTCTTTGAAATCGATTCGGCCTACCTGGCAAGTTTGCCCATCGGAACGACAACAGGCCCAGCTCCCAAAGAATTTAAGCCTTGGGCAGAAATGGACTACGGCAACTTTTTGATCAATACCTATGAACTGGTGGGATTGAACGCTCCAGAGAGAGAACGATCTTCCGGACCTTCCCCCCTTCCCGATGAAAACCTGGTCAAAGCAAACTTTGCCTACAAAGGAATCGCAGTCAGGCTGGATCAGGGAACTGGAGGAGTAGCTGCCGGCAAAGCTTGGATGATGTTTGACCACGATCTCATGCGAGTAGCCGGAGCGTGGACTGGAGAAGGCTTCATAGATTGGGAAGCGATCTTGTTTAATGGAAAGCACAATATTTCCCCCAGAACGACTGGCGACCTGCACTTTTCAAATCCTGTAGCACCTGCTTGGGCAAATCCTGCCACCGGAAAATTTGACGATCCGCGCTTCCAAGCTCGGGATGGAAGAAAATTTGGTCCTTTGCCCCGGGAATGGGCACAGTATAAAGGACTCTATCAGTTCAATGATCGGGTGATCATCTCTTACACCGTTGGAAAAGTGAAAATCCTGGAAACTTTTGGTCTTGAGACTCTGGAAAACCTCCCTGTTTTCACAAGAACTTTGAATATCTCTTCCTCAGAAAAACCCCTTAAAATGAAGGTAGCTCCAAGCGGCACATCAGTTGCGCTTGTGGGAGAAGGAGCAGTCTTAAAAGAGCAGGGAGGATTTACTGTGATAGAAGTGGCTTCTTCCAAACCCGTAAAAATCAAACTGCTGATCGGGAAGCCCGGAATGAAGGGACTTTCACAATACGCCAAAACTTCCAGCCCTCCTGAAGATTTGGAAACCATGATCAAAGGCGGACCGGCCCGATATCCTCAAAAATTAACATCCGAGGTTCAAGCAGGAACACAAGAAGGACCATTTCAAGTGGATATTATGAATCCTCCTTTTGACAGTCCATGGAAAAATCAGTTCCGATTGAGCGGACTGGATTTCTTCAAAGACAGCAATAAAGGTGTGATTTGCTCCACTGATGGGGATGTATGGCTGGTCGAAGGGTTTACAAAAAACTCTGGAAAACTCACCTGGCAGCGAATCGCCTCGGGCATGTTTCAGCCCTTGGGAATCAAAGTCATCAACGAAGAAATCTTTGTCACTTGCAGAGATCAGTTGGTGAAATTACACGACTTCAACGGAGACAAGGAAACAGATTTCTACGAAAGCTTCAACAATGATCATCAGGTGACGGATCACTTCCATGAATTTGCGATGGGACTTCAAGTCGATACCGAAGGGAATTTTTATTATGCAAAAAGTGCCAGGCATGCGCGAGAAGCTTTGGTGCCTCAGCATGGAACTTTGATTAAAGTGAGCAAGGATGGTCAGAAAACTGAAATCGTTGCTACGGGCTTCCGAGCTGCCAACGGAGTCTGTCTCAATCCTGACGGGTCCTTTATCGTAACCGATCAGGAAGGACATTGGAATCCCATGAACCGGATCAATTGGGTGAAAAAAGGTGGATTTTATGGGAACATGTTCAGCTATAATCCTCCTCCTGACAGTACAGAAGCCGGAATGGAGCAACCCTTAGTTTGGGTGGACCGAGAACGAGATCAATCGCCTTCCGAACTCCTTTGGGTGGACAGCAAAAAGTGGGGAGCTCTTGATGGAAAACTGCTGAACTTCTCCTATGGCTACGGAAAAATTTTCGTAGTTCCTTTTGAAAAAATCGGGAATCAGGTTCAGGGAGGAATATTTGAATTGCCGGTTCCGAGATTTTCCACAGGAGTGATGCGTGGCCGCTTTAATCCCGGAGATGAACAACTCTACCTCTGTGGCTTGTCGGCTTGGGGTTCTACTCAACCTCAATTGGGAGGACTTTACCGGATCAGGAAAGTGGATCAACCTATGCTCATTCCCGTCGGAATCAAGGCAACTACCCAGGGCATTGAGCTAAACTTTACTGACGAATTGGATGCAAGAAGTGTCGTAGATACTGCCCATTACACAGTTAAGACTTGGGACCTCTTGAGGTCGCGAAAGTATGGATCCAAACACCTCAATGAACAGAACTTGGTTGTCACCAAAGTGGAATTGGATGAGGATAAAAAATCCTTAAAACTGACCATTCCGAATATCAAACCTATTTGGGGTATGGAGATCCAATACCGGATTAAAGATGGAAATGGAAAAGAGGTATCCGGATTAGTTCAAAATACGATACATCAGTTGGGGGCGAGTTCAAATTGATAATCAGTCCACGGTCGACAGTCCATACCTGTCCACCATGGCTGAGCCACGACAATGGAACTCTAATCCGAGTTTTAATATGATTTGTGGCAAAAAGCATATAAACATTTTTACTAATCGCAGAATATGAAATCGAAAAGTCTCATTAGGTTTTCTTTGTTTCTAGTGCTGCTAATCCCTTTTTGTTCAAAGGTAAATGCACAAACCACCCTGATTTCAGAGATGGACGAATTGAAGTGGGAAAAGATTATGCCTGGTGTTTGGAAAGCAAGTTTGGGCGAAATGGGACTGAACCCCATGGATTATGCCAATTCACCCAAAATGGATGCTATCCAAGAGTTGGGGGATGCTCCATTTCCTTTTGCTCAAGATGCAAGCCGTGGCCTTCTTACTCCAAATCGGGCAAGCATAAGATTGCCACTTAATGAAACAGAACAAATCTATGGCTTAGGGTTGGAGTTTGATGGGATAAACAGACGCATTGAAGTATATACTCTAAAAGTGGATCATTACGGTGGGACAAAAGGATACACTCATGCACCGGTTCCCTTTTATATTTCCAGTGAGGGCTATGGGGTTTTAATTAATTCGGCAAAGCGTGTAAAAATACATGTTGG
>CAYTXN010000291.1:0-4385 GCA_964441195.1 uncultured Limnohabitans sp. | reverse complement strand
ACCGCCTTATCATCCCCACGGGGATCAGCGCCGCCTTCGAGTTTTCCGTCCGGCAATACAAGGATGGCATCCACTTTCCCGATTATCGGGCTGTTACTTTCATTGATCAGATAGCCTCTGGATTTGAGTGTTGCGATTAAAGTTGAGTCAAATAAGTTAGGCTCGAAACTCACCAAATCCGGAAGCCATTGGTGATGGAAGCGAGGAGCTTCGACCGCTTCTTGCATTCCCATCCCAAATTCAGCGACATTTAAGATTGTCTGAAGTACTGAGGTAATGATGGTCGATCCACCAGGTGTTCCGACTACCATCCAAAGTTTTCCGTCCTTTTCTACAATCGTAGGAGTCATAGAACTTAGCATTCGCTTGCCGGGGGCAATGCTGTTTGCCTCAGCACCAATCAATCCAAACATATTGGGAACCCCGACTTTGGCGCTGAAATCATCCATTTCATTGTTCATGAAAAAGCCCAATTCGTCGATGTAAACCTTGGAACCGTAAGCGCCATTCAAAGTTGTGGTTACCGAAACTGCATTTCCTTCGGCATCCACAATGGAGTAGTGTGTCGTTTCCATGCCTTCAGCAAATGCGATTTCACCTTTGGCAAGCTCTTCTGATTTAGTTGCTTGCGCAAAGCTGAAAGACTCCATTCGAGACTTTAAATAATCTGATTCAATCAATTGATCGACAGGTATTTCTGAAAAATCTGGGTCGCCTAAATAAAAGTTTCTGTCTGCATAAGCTCTTCGCTCGGCTTCCACCAAAACTTGGATATACTCTGGCGAGTGATGTCCAAACTTTTTTAAATCATGGGCCTCAATCATTCCGAAGATCTGAGCCAATGTCACACCACCCGAACTCGGTGGAGTCATGGAGATGATTTTCAAATCTCGATAGGGGAAAACCAAAGGGTCTCTCCATTTTGCTTCGTAGGTGGATAAATCTTCTTCGGTTATAATTCCTCCCTTTGACTGAATGTGTTTGGAAAGGATTTTGGCTGTTTCACCTTTGTAGAATTCATCACGACCATTCTTTGCGATTCGTTCCAATGTTGCAGCTAAGACTGGGATTTTGAGCGTATCTCCTGAATTGATTTCTTTACCAAAAAAGGTGTCAGGTCCATTTTCTTCAATGAACACAGCTCTCGCTCGCTGAAGTCGTTCGGCTTGTCTAGGAGTAATAACAAAACCACTTTTAGCCAAATCAATTACGGGTTGAAGTATCTCTGCTGGGCTAAGTTTTCCGAATTTTGCCTGTGCTTCAAAGATTCCTGCAATGGTTCCCGGAACTCCCGATGCTAGTGCTCCTTGTGTACTTAGATTGGATAGAAACTCTCCATTCTCATCCAAGTACATGTCTTTTGAGGCGGCTTGTGGCGCTTTTTCGCGGTAGTCGATGGAACCAACCGATCCATCAGCCATTCGGTATACCATAAATCCTCCGCCTCCTAGATTCCCTGCAAATGGATATGTCACAGCCAAGGTCATCTCTGTCGCCATCATCGCATCAAATGCATTTCCTCCTTTTTGCAGGATTTCTAAACCGATTTTTGATGCTTCTTCTCGAGCCGAAACGACCATCGCCTTTTCAGCAATTAAACCTATTCGGTTCTCATCAGGTGAATCGTTTTTACCGCAGGAAAGGAATATTAAGGATATAAAAAGAGCAGGAAGAAAACCTATTTTCTTCATGGCTTTTCTTCTAGAAGTGTATTGTTAAAAAGCTTCAAAATCCGCTTGTACTCATCTGCCCATGAGCTTGGTTCCACAAATCCGTGATCCTCAACAGGGTAAACCGCCATTTCCCAATTATCCTTGCCAAGTTCGATTAATCGCTGAGAAAGCCGCACAACATCCTGAAAATGAACATTGGTATCAACCATACCATGTGCAATCAGTAGATTTCCCTGAAGACCTTCTGCAAAATAAATCGGAGAGGAGCGACGGTAAGCAATCGGATCTTCCTCTGGAGTATTCAGAATATTGGCGGTGTAGCCATGGTTGTAGTGAGCCCAATCGGTCACAGATCGGAGGGCAGCACCAGAAGTGAAGATATCACCATGGTTAAATAATGCCATCAAGGTGATAAATCCACCATAACTTCCACCATAAATCCCGATTTTACCGGATTCCACACCGTGTTCTGCCATCAAAAACTTGGCTCCATCTACTTGATCAGAAAGGTCCCTTCCACCCATGTGACGGTAGATTCCAGTTCGCCAATCTCGACCATATCCGGCAGAGGCGCGATAATCAATATCCAAAACGGTATATCCTAAGTCTGTCAGCAAGTTGTGAAACATGTATTCTCTGAAATAGCTGCTCCACCATTTGTGCACGTTTTGTAGATATCCTGCACCATGTACAAAAATCACTGCAGCTCCATTTTTCTTAGATGCTTCAGGCAAGTATAGTCTAGCAGGAACTTGGGCTCCATCCTGTGCTGCAAATCTCACGATTTGAGGATCTCTCCAATTATATGCCTTGAATTCCTCGCTTTGACCGGAGGTCAGTTTTTGTGGAGTGGCTCCAACTTTATGATCCTGAACATAAAGTTCGGCAGGGGAATTACTGTAAGAATAAATGATTGCAAGCTTTTTTTCATCCGGAGAAAGAACTACTTCATTATTTCCGGTCATAGAAGTAAGCTTTTCCATAGTCCCACCCATCACAGGCATGCGGTAGAAATGCCTTTCCCCCGGATCAACTTCGGAAGTAGTCAAGTACCAATGTTTCTTATCATTGGAAAGGGAAGGGTCAAAAATCTCGTATTTGCCGCTCGTGAGTGCTTTTTTGGCTCCAGAGCTAACATCTAAAAGATATAAATGGGAATAGCCGCTTTCTTCAGACTGGAAATAAATGTGTTGATTATCAGGTAGCCAATCCAAGACTCCACCACCATATCCGCCTCCAACTCCAGGTCCTCCGATCCAAGCTTCATCCCGTTGACGGTCCAGTGTTTTTAGAGACCCTGTTGCAAGATCTACTTCCGTGATCCAGCGATCTTTGTTGTCAAAAGCTCGAACTTGGACAATCGCTCTTTTGCCATCAGGGGAAAATGTTGGACTGGAAAGCGTAATATCCCGTTCCTTTTCTTCCCAAGTTTTATCAGGATAATCTTTGACATAATCTGGCAAATCTTTGATTCCAGGCAAATCTGTAGTTGTTACAAAATAGACCGTATCACGCGTCAAATCATAGATTCCGATCTCAACTTTGGTGGGTTTGTTTCCTACTTTTGATCTAGCGTTAAGATTTTCAGTGTACCCAGAAGCATCGACATAATTAGGTACTACCGTGTTTTTATTGGAAGCAGGAGTGAAAACTGAAAACGTTGCAAACCTTTCATCCGGTGAAATCTGAAGGTTTGAGAGGTTTTTACCTTCTGTATAATAGACGAATTCGCTGGAGGATTCGCGTATAGATGCACGATAGTCTCTGGATTTTTGCTGTGCCTCTTTTCGCTCTCGAACTACATTGAGGAGTTCAAGATTTTCGGTTTCAAGAAATCCTGATTTGCTTTCCGAAGATTTATTTGGACTTGCAGGTTTTGATCCACTTGAAATGTTTGTGGCCTTAGTGACAGTCTTGGTGGACATGTCATAGATATAGATATTACCACCGGAATTGAAGGAAATCCTAGTTTCATCAGCAAGGAATCGAAGGTTGGAAATCGGCTCAAACCATTCCACAAGAGTTGAATGGGTTTTCTTTTTTTGATTTTCGAGAATTATGGAGTTCCCTTTTCGGTAGATTCTTAATGTCTTATTTGCATTGAAAACTGATAGGGACTTGGATAATGATTTTTCCTCAGCCCAATGCACTTTTGAGATTTGTGTCGGCTGACTCAGATCGATTTTATAGAGAGAATCTGTGGGGTCATTTTCTGAATTGTATTTGAAAAAAATTTGACTTCCATCTTCACTCCAATAAGGGGAGGATGGAAAAGTCCCCATCCATTTGGGGTCTCGCATGATGTAATCGACTGAAAGGACAGATTGTGCCGCTACTTTTGTCAGAATTAGGACAAGTAAGGACAGGAGAAATAATTTTCTCAGCATTATAAGTGAGGATGTAATTGGGTATTAATTAATTCTAGATACAAACAAATTAAGTTCACTTTCGATGAGCTGGATTTGTTCTTGAAGTGAGTCATTTAGATAGGCTGAATTTTCGAGATTGGCCTCGATTTCCTCTAGAGTTTTGCGTGTTTTTATTGCGCCTATGTAACTCATGCTCGGCTTAGCTTTGTGGCAGCGTTTTTTGATGGTACTATAGTCCCCATCATCGTAAAACATGCCCAATTCCTTTAAATCTTTGATGTTTGTTTCAATAATAATCTGGATCATTTCGCGGATCATATCCGGATCATCATCCCCAAAATAC
>CAYTXN010000290.1:0-4388 GCA_964441195.1 uncultured Limnohabitans sp. | reverse complement strand
GCTTTGACGGATGATCTTGTTGGGAAAATTCTTCAAGCACATGAGGATAGCATGAAGGAGATTTTGTAGCGAATTAAAGAACTTGCGATTCCGCAATTAGCCCAATAATTTCTCAATATACCGCTAGAAGACGGGAGACCGAAGACGGAAGAAAATCATAATCGAGCGTACTCAAATGTTTTAATGGTTATTTCCTAGAGGTAAGGTTTCGATGATCCATGTGAAGATCTATAAGGCTGGCAGAGATGTTAGCCTTTATTTTTTCACAAGGATATCTTTCGAATTCACGCTTTTACATAAACAGAAAACCACTTTTCGTTTAATTCTGCTAACTTCTGCAATTGAATACCCACCTACCTTTCTCGATTATGAAAAATGCACTTTTAATAGGGACTATTTCCTATTGTCTGTTGAGTTCGCCGGTTTTTTCGCAAAAAATCGATGCGGAATACAACAACAAAATCAAAGAATACACCACTGATTCGAGGTTTTTGCCAGCCTCAGTAATGAATGTGGTGGATCATCCCACGATTCCTTCTCCGCTAAAGCATTTCGGTGAAATCATCGGTTCGCCAGGAGTGATGCACAACACGACCAAGATCTATGAATATTATCAGCTTTTGGCTGAAAAATCTCCGCATCTTCAGATCAAACAGGTAGAAACTACTGAAGAGGGAAGACCAATCTTTGTCGTGATCATTGGAAATGATGATAGCATGGAAAAGCTTGAAACGTATAAAGGTCACCTAAACCGATTGGCTGATCCTCGGATTACTTCTGCAGAGGAAGCGGAGACAATTTTGGAATCTGCCAAACCGGTCTACTATCTCAACGGCGGCATGCACTCCACTGAAATGGGTTCGCCCGAAATGCTGATGGAATTGGCGTATCGGCTTGTGACTAGCGAGGAAAAATCCATCAAGCAAATCCGTGACAATGTCATCGTACTGATTAATCCAGTGTCAGAACCTGACGGCAGAGACAAGTTGGTCGATTGGTACTATCGCTATACCAAAGCCAGAACCGAATGGGATGATGGCTATCCGCGCACTGCTCCATATTGGGGGAAGTATGTGTTTCACGACAATAACAGGGACGGCTTGCAGGTTTCTCAAGCAATTACAAAAGGCATTTTTTCCATCTTTTACGAGTGGCATCCTACTGTGATGTTGGATCTTCATGAGTCGGTTCCTTTGCTTTACATTTCCACCGGAACAGGTCCTTACAATGAGCAAATCGACCCAGTCACGATCGGCGAATGGCAGGTAATGGCCAATCATGACATTACAACTTTGGCCGCTCAGGGCATGCCAGGAGCGTTTACATGGGCTTTTTATGACGGTTGGTGGCCAGGATATGGGATTTGGGTGGCGAATAACCACAATTCCAACGGACGATTTTATGAGACTTTCGGCAATGCCGGAGCAAATACTTACATGCGTGATCTTTCCAACCAGAAATATGCTGGTGATCCTGCGACAACAAGGGAATGGTATCGACCTGATCCACCTACCGAACGGGTTTATTGGTCAGCACGAAACAATGTGAACTACATGCAAGCAGGCGTACTCGCTTCTTTGACTTATGCTGCGCAAAATGGGGAGCAACTCTTGCGTAATTTTTACCAAAAAGGAGTGAATTCAATCCGAAAGGGAAAAGAAGACAGTCCAAAAGCTTTTGTGATTCCTGCTGTTCAAAAAGATCCTGTGATGGCCTCCTACCTCGTCAATCAACTTCGCGCTCAAGCGATTGAAGTTCATGAGGCTGAATCTGGGGAATATGTGGTTCTCTTGGATCAGCCTTACCGAAATCTAGCTGTGACTTTGCTGACTGATCAGAAATATCCGAAAGACGCCAAATTTCCTCCTTACGATGATATTGCCTGGACTTTGAGCTATTTATATGGAGTAGAGGTGGAGCAAAAAGACAGTATTGCCTATGATCTATCTTCCTTGAAAAAAGTCAATTCTGAAGTGAAGTACGAAGGAGAAATTTCAGGTACAGGTAATTCTTATTTTATTCACTATCAAGCTCAAAATACTGTTTTGCCAGCCTTGTACTGGATCAAGGAGCAGTCAAAAAATGCTGAAATCCGGGTGATCAAATCTGAGTTTGTCATCGATCAAGACACGCTGAATGTCGGTTCGATGATGATCAAAGGAATTTCCGCCTCTCTAGCGGGTGAGTTGGGAAGAAAGTTTGGTCTTGACCTAATTCGAAGTTCTTCAGCTCCTGATTCTGATGATACGCATCTCATTCAACTTCCTCGGGTTGCCATTTACCATACTTGGTTCAATACCCAAGATGAAGGTTGGTCTAGATATACCTTTGAGCAGCGGGGAATTCCTTACACTTCCATTGATAAGGATGATTTGAAAACCGGAAATCTCAATTCGATGTTTGACGTGATTTTGGTTCCACGATCTAGAGGCAGTGCTTCTGATTTTATTCATGGCATCGACTCGCGATTTGGCCCGATGCCATATACTAAAACGGATCAATTTCCTTCGCATGGACTGCCGGATTCCAGCAATGACATTACCGGAGGGCCTGGTTTTCTTGGAATAGAAAATCTCAAAAAGTTTGTCGACGCGGGTGGTGTGGTGATTACTTTGGATAATTCAACCGTCATGATCGCTGAAACAGGAATCACTCGAGACCTAGATTCTTATAATGCTTCTGGTCTTTTCCATCCGGGTTCTGTGGTGACGGTAAAAGCCAAAAAATCGAATCACCCCGTGTTGTATGGGTTCCCTGAGACCTTTTCAATTTTCAGAGGAAATGGACCGCTTTACCAAGTCGATTTGGCAAAAAGAGATATGATGCTTCTTCAGTATGGAACCAAACCGCTGAAAGACGAGGAGCCTTACACTGGAGAAATTATGGGGATGGCAAATTCCGAATCGAAAAAAGAAGAGAAAGCAGAAGCAGGCAAAGAACCTCCTTATGTCCGATCAGGAATGGTGCGAAATGAGCAGACCATCATCGGTCAGGGAAGTATTTTCAATGTGCCAGTTGGCAAAGGAAGGATTATCGCCTTCACTTTTGATCCGCTTCACAGATACCTGAATCATCACGATGCACCATTGGTTTGGAATACCCTGATTAACTGGAATGATTTGGGGGATTAAAAGTCTGAAGGTTATTTTTGCCAGAAGATCATTTTAAAAATTAATCTGATTATCCGCAATCATGCCAGTTAGCCTATTTCCTTCTGTAATCGGGACGGAAGACCGATGACCGATGACCGAAGAGTCCAAAATTCAAACATATTTTAGCTCTTTCTAGTGTTTACAATGCGTACTGGAAAGAAAGTGATATACATAAAAATTAAAATCTAAACTGGATGTCTATCAAAGTCTACGGAATAAAGAATTGCAATACGATGAAGAAAGCCTTTGACTTTTTGGAGTCAAAAGGCGTTTCCTATGAATTCATCGATTACAAAAAACAAAAACCAACTCAAGAGCTTTTGAATGGGTTTTTAGCAAAAACTCCATTGGAAACTTTGGTCAATAAACAAGGGACGACTTATCGGAAAATGGATGACACTCAAAAAATAGCCTTGGAAAAGGAAGAAACGGCAATTCCGATTTTGATTGAAAATTCCAGTATGATCAAACGTCCTGTGATAACTTATCCGGATGGAAGTTTGACGTTGGGTTTTGTCCCGGAAAAGATCGAGGAGAAGCTTTGAATTTGAATTATTTCTTAACCATTGAGAGAATTAAGAACTGGAAGAGGCTGTCTCATAAGTACAGATTGTCACCTTGAGCGTTCTCGAAATGTAGCCCAATTTACTGGAAATGGCCTTCGACTCCTGTCATCCTGAGCGGGGTCAAAGAGTCCTCGACTCCGCTCGGACTAACACATTTTCAGTCACCCAAAAATCTCCCGTCATTGGTAGCGGAGTCGAAGGATCAGGCTGACACCTAGAAGCCATTTGAGACTGCCTCTTTTTGTTGAAGAGAAATCAACTTTTCACAAGATTAACTTCTAAAAACTTAATGAATTCAATTTCCTTAATGGTTTAAAAAAGTCTAATGATTCTTGAATGTTAATGCACAATCGTATCTGTCGGGAGTTTGGGTAGCTGATAATTTCCGCTTTCAAGAAGAAAAGGGAAATTAAAATTTCCAGAACTCGTTAACTCTTTGGCAGCTGAAGTATCAAATACGAAAACTTTTTCCAGAGATTTACTTGAAGAAAGCTGTTGAATTTGCCCAAGATTAACTCCAGTATTATTCAGATAAAGCAATTTCAGGTTCTGTAATTGAGAAAGAGTTCCTAAAGAATCACCAGAAATTGCTGTGTCGTTCAGTTTCAAAACGGTCAGATTGGAGAGACTGTCCAAGTTTTCAAAAATAGCATCACTTACGTTTGTTTCG
>CAYTXN010000289.1:0-4440 GCA_964441195.1 uncultured Limnohabitans sp. | reverse complement strand
GTCTGAATAATGGCTGTCCATCACTTCCGGGTTGACCAGACCTGAATTCATCTCCCAATTGAAAAAGGTAGTCTCCAGCTAGCAAATCT
Source organism: uncultured Limnohabitans sp. (assembly GCA_964441195.1). Lineage (GTDB taxonomy): Bacteria > Bacteroidota > Bacteroidia > Cytophagales > Cyclobacteriaceae > Algoriphagus. The sequence continues at coordinate 4,351 of CAYTXN010000289.1, read as the reverse complement.
CCCTGAACGATTTCGCTTTGTCCGGGGCTAAGGAATGTCCAATCAATCACCACATTCCCAGCGGCATCAAGAATCCTCCATTTTTCGTTGCCCACAGTTCCATCTGAAGCTATGCCTGTGACTCCAAGATTATTTAGTTTCACTCGAATAATCCCAAGATCCGCACAGGTTTCTGGCAAAGGCGTATCTTGAAAATCCGGATCTAGGTTTGGGACAACTTTGATTATTATTTCCTCTTGACCAATTCCGATACAATTGAGTGGGGTAGTCACTTCAATCTCATAATCTCCTGGCTGAGTAGCAAGATAAGTTGTGCTTGTAGCCCCGGGAATTGGGGTTCCATTTCTGATCCATTGATAATCGTTGGTTGGGTCAGTTTCACTTGATTCCAAGAGAACTCGAATATTACCAGCCTCTTGCTGTTCCCATACTAGTGGATCGAGGGTAGTAATTATTGGGTCCGGCTGGGGATTAATAATGATGGTGATCGGCTTAGGATCAGAAACCTGTCCGAAGTTATCCGTAGCGGTATAGAATATGGTGGTCACCCCTGAATACCCAGGTTGGGGGATAAATCTTACTTTAGGTACTTCTATCCCACCTTCTTCGATAAGTAAGACTTGAAATTCACCAGCTAGCTCCCCAGTAACGTCATCATAAGCTGGCCTTGCCGTTCTTTCCGGTCGGCAAAGTAAATCTATACAGTTGCCTGTAGGACAAAGAGAATTCACATCACCGGCAGGTGGGAAGGGAATACTGGTACCACTTGCTGCCACTACATCAAACGCTTCTTGCTGTGTATAGTAAAGCTGCAAACAACGAATGAAGGCGTTAGCCGCATCATTTCGGAGCTCTACATCCAATTCAAAAGTATTGGTTTCTCCTTCACAGACCTCTTCGGTTAAAGGTTCAACAATGGGTTTTTCCAATGCGTTTTGATTGGACACCTGAACTGTTACGTTTCGGATTTGATGATAATTTGTTTGTAATCCAGTGGACGCAGCGAATCCTACCTTCAAAAGTTCAGGGGCAGCAAATGGATAGTTGATTGGGCCATTAAAAACGTTAACCAATTTTACTATTCCTCCAACATTTATCAACATCTGGATTTCTATAGTATATCCTTGTGTCGGATCATTCACATCGACAGGATTGAGATCCAAAAACACTTTTCTGAATCCTTCATCAACACAAGATCCTGAAAAAGAGTCTGTATCTATTTCAAATCTATCTGGGTGAAGGTATTGAGGTACAAAAACTTGATTTGGTGGAAATAATCCATAGACGCCAGTACTAGCCGGATCAAAAATTCTACCATCAATAAATTTATAAGACTGATATCTAGGGGGTGTTATTGTTCCTGAAATATTTTTAGAATCGTTGATTCTGTCCCAATCTCTAAAAGGTGTCCCAGGTGCCAAAGGTGGTGGCCCATCCACCGGACCTCTTACAACAACTGAATGTGGAAACAATAAAGTGCCTGTGAGTACATCATCATTATTAGGGTCCTCAAAACCTCCAAATTTCCCTGTTCGGGAGTTACCGAAATTTCCTAATTCATCAAATCCAATTCCTAAATAAGCCCCTCTCAAGCCCGGACTGATTAAGGTTGCTTCATTGGCTGTAGCTCTAACAGACGTATAGCCCAATGCTCCTCCGGTTCCACCAATTTGGAAACCTGCTGCATCAATGGATCCGTCAAACATAAAAAAACTAACCCCATCAGCCCCCGTACCACCATAATCAGAAAATTCGAAAGAAACCTTTAATCCGAATAAAGATGAAAAAGGAATATCAACGAACATGTATCCACTTTCATCATTTGAGATACCGGTAAGCTGTAGGGAGTTACCTGTAAGCTGAACGTCAGCAGCTGCATTTCCACCTAGAACTATATTTTCTCTAAGGTCAGTGCCAATAAACGTCTCGCAGAAAGGGAAGCCTACTCGAATTGGAATAATTATATCGCTTGGATTGAGAACCCGAGCATATTCTCTTTGGATAAGCGTGTCCTGAGTTTGTTCTTTTGAATCAAGTATTCTATTTGGGGGAGTAGAGTTTGTGAATTTCTCCGAAATTATCGGAGATATTGGTGAAATTCCAATTAATACTGAATTCCATGCAAAGCCTATCCCCCATATACTAAAAAGTAAGGCAACTAATATTCCAAATTTCTTGTAGACCTTTACTCCCATGTATCGTAACCTACTGACTATCAGACCAAATTTAAAATTCCTGTACACCTTCAACTCCAACCAACACAACTTAACCTCAAAAATAGAACCACTTTGAATTTATTCAGGAAAATCTGGAATTTTCGAAATCTAAGTTAATGAAGTACAAAACAACCACTCCATTTGGCTGGGTCTTTTTTCCGCTAAAAGTTCGATTTGGTCCTTTAAATTCAACTTTTTAATTTCTTCGTCATCGATAGATCGATAACGGTAAAGGTCATGAATACTTTTGATAACTTCGACTTGGTGTGTTCCTGAGAATTTAGAAACTAATTCATCACAAAGACCTGGAGATACAAAATCGTGAACTTCTACCACGAAATCAGAATTTGAAAGGTGAGAAATCACTTCCTTGGTAAATAGTTCGCCTTCAAACCCCTCACAATCCGAAAAAATCAAGTGTTTTTTTACTGGGTCTAGTCTTAGTAATTCTTCCGAGGAACAAAAGTCCTTAATCTCAAACTTCTCCCCAACAGGCACGTCATTTGCCAGTGCCATTTCGAATGTTTTTTCTCTAGCGAGAGGATCCAGATCATATGCGACAAGTTTTGCAGTGGGAAACATTTTGGCAAATCCAACTGCATAATAGCCTTCAGCACAGCCCACGTCAAGAATGGAGGTAAATTGTTTTTGCTTTAGAATATCAATGGCGGGGTGCAGTTCCATTTCATAATATCCCAGAACTTTGGGAAAAAAAGCAGAGTAGATTGCTGAGAGGAATGGATATTTGAGCCCAACAAATGGCCCCCTTCTAACTCCTTTTGAAAAGAGATAAAGATATTTATTTTTGAACTCTTCGTAAGAGGTTAAAATTCTTTCCTTTTTTTCGTTTTGATACAAGTCAGCAAATATTTCAGCAAGGGGGCGGAATAATTTCCATACAATCTTGATGTTTAATCCTTTACGAATTAAAGTTGCTAATTTATTTTTTATCGATTTAATCATGCCTCTAAACTAGATGAATTATGATTAGTGTTCATCTTTCTGTAAGAAGAAAAACGAGAGAAGGGTCCTATAATTGCGGTGTTTGATTAGATTTGCATTCTAAAAAAATATAAAAGAAATTCTTAGATGAAAACAATTTTAATTACAGGTGGAACCGGATTTTTAGGGAGAAACCTCGCTATCAAGCTTAAGAATGAATACAGGATAATTTTGACAGGGAGAAATAACAAGCAAAACCTTTTTGCCGCCAAATATACCGGCTGCCAAGTTGCCCCTTTGGACATCACCAACATTGAATCGGTTCGAGACGTTTTTGTTGAATTTAAGCCAGATATTGTCATCCATGCAGCGGCAACAAAATTTGTTGACCTTGCTGAGAAATATCCCATGGAATGCGTAGATGTGAATGTCTTGGGGTCTCAGAATGTTGCTAGAGTAGCAGTAGAAAGAGAAATTCCGGTTGTGATCGGAATTTCTACTGACAAAGCAGCGCCTCCAGTTCGAAACATTTACGGAATGTCCAAGAGTGTTATGGAGCGTATATTCTGTGCCATGGATGGAAAAACCTCAACCAAATTTACGGCAGTAAGATACGGGAACGTTGCTTGGTCTACAGGTTCGGTATTGCCGATATGGAAAAAAATGCACGAAGAGACTGGAGTCATTGGAACTACTGGACCAGAGATGCGAAGATTTTTCTTTAGTGTGGACGAAGCAGTTCAATTAGTAATTACTGCCATGGACAACATCGATCGGGTCAAAGGAAAAGTTCTTTCGAGATATATGAAAGCAGCCCAGATGGAAGACATCCTTCAAACTTGGATCGAGGAGAAGGGTGGAAAATGGGAGAAAATTGAAGGTCGACCGGGTGAAAGAGATGATGAATTTTTAATTGGAGACCTTGAGTTACCCTATACTGAAGAATTGTTGATTGGTGGGATCAAACATTACCTTATTTCATTCAATGACAAAGTAGCAAATCCTATCTCTTTTGGGCTTTCGTCAGCAAATACTGATCGATTGAGCCGAGAAGAAATCCTAACAATCATCAACAACCCTCCGATTGAAGAAAAGTAATTGATGAGCAATTTATTGAATCACGCACTGATTATGGCAGCAGGCAGGGGGACCAGAATGGCCCCCCTTACCCATTATATCCCTAAGCCAATGGC
>CAYTXN010000288.1:2470-4455 GCA_964441195.1 uncultured Limnohabitans sp. | reverse complement strand
GCGAACTTCATCAAGACTTCCTGGAAGTAAAGCGTATATATAGCCTGAGCGAGGTCGGCTTGAGCTCTAACCATCGTCTGATTGGCTGTAGAAATGTCTACAAAACTGGAGAGTCCTAATCTGAACCGTTCGTTTATTGCTTTGAAAGCTTCTTCGGCGGCCAATACCTGAACTTGGGAATTTTTCTCCTTGCGAACTGCTGCGAGGTAATTCTGATAGGTTAGTTTTACCTCTTGATAAACTTTTCGATCGATCGCCTCTTTTCGCAGCATTTGATTTTCATAGGCAACCTTGGTTCTACCCACATCCAAACGAGTTTGAAAATTGGTGAAAATCGGAATCGTTAAACCAATCCCTAAGGTGTTTTGGGGATAAATTTTTAGAAACTGTTCCCGCAAGCTTCGATTATCCAATGAGGTAAAGAAGGTGTTGTAGTTGTAGAAAGCGTTGAGTCTAGGAAAATACATGGCTTTGATCGCCTGCATGTCCTTTTTGTAAGATGTAGCAAGCAAAGTCTGTTGGCTTAAATCTTGGCGGTTTGACTTGGCCAATTCATAGAGTTGCATGATATCTAAACCTTCGAAAGAAATGCTTTCTTGAATAGGTTCCACCGCCTCTATTGCCGGCACCAATCCTGGGGCCAATTGAAGGAATTCAGTTAAAAGCCATAGGTCATTTTCTAATTGGATTTCGGCGTCAACTTTTACAGATTCCAGTCTGGCAACCTCAGATTGTTGATTGTACAAATCAGAAATTGTTCTCAATCCAGCATCCACAAATCCTTCAATTTGTACTAATTGCTGCTTTTGATTCTCAAGATTTTCATCCGAAATTCTCAGCAATTCCTGATCTAACAACACTTGAAGATACCTTTGGGACACATCAAAAATCACCTGCTGCTTTGCCCTGTTTAGGCCTTTTTCTCCTGCCTCCAAAGCCAGGTTTGCAGATTGTGTATCGAGAATTCTCCTCCCTGAATTAAACAAAGGCATGTTGACAGTCAGATTTCCTGTCATGATATCGTTGGTTACATTGGTAACCACGATTTCCCCTTCGATTTGCTGGAATTGCTGACCGGTTTGCCGTAAAAAGTTAGATGTCACACCAACCGCGGGTAAGTGGGAAAAAATAGCTACCTGTTTTTCCTTCTGAAGAATTTCCATGTTATTCTCCTGAATTCTAAATTCAAGATTTTTGGTCAAGGCGAGATCCACGGCCATTTCAAAATTCAGGGGAATGGTGTCTTGCGCTTGAGTTCTTCCAAAAATGAAAAACGCTCCAGCTAGTGTAATAAGGACAATTTTACTTTGCAATGGCTTCATCTGTTTCTATTCTTCCGTCTACTAAAGTGATTAATCGGGTGCCGAAATCGGCGTTTTCACGGGCATGTGTTGCCTGAATGATGGTGGTGCCTTCAGCATGTAATTCCTGGAAAATCTCCATGATTTCTTTTGCCTGAGCCGAATGCAGGTTGCCCGTAGGTTCGTCAGCCAATAGGACTCTTGGTCGACCGGCAATTGCTCTGGCAATACCCACCAATTGTTGTTGTCCACCGGAAAGCTGAGCTGGGAAAAGATCCTTTTTGGCCACCATATTAAATCGATCCAATAAGTTGGCAATGATGCTTTTCCGTTCGCCTGAGGAGACATTCCGATAAAGTAAAGGGGTCTCAATATTTTCATAAACTGTAAGTTCGTCGATCAGGTGATAAGCCTGAAAAATATATCCAAATTCACTTTTATGAAGGTTGGAACGATCTCTATCCTTCATTTTTCGAATACTTTTTTCTCCGAAGAAATACTCTCCAGCATAGTCCTCATCGAGCAATCCGAGGATATTTAGCAAAGTGGATTTTCCTGCACCCGAGGGTCCCATCAGGGTGATGAACTCTCCTTCGTTGATCGTCAGATGGATGCCTTTGAGGATAAATACCCGCTGAAAACGCGATTCAATGTATTTATCAATTTCTTTGAGTTGGATCATTT
>CAYTXN010000288.1:0-2370 GCA_964441195.1 uncultured Limnohabitans sp. | reverse complement strand
CCAATAGTGATCAGAGCCAAGATTAATACAATCAGAATTGCAGTAAAATAAGGCCAAATACCGACTGAGGCTCGGTTTGCAAAATCTGAAAGCCAAGAATCGCTAAACCAGATTCCAAATCCGATTGCCAGCACTGCTGATATGGCTAAAAGTCTGAAGAAATCTGAAGAAAGCACTCCAACAACATCGCTTTGAGTTGCTCCCAAGACCTTGCGGATGCTAATTTCTCGGGTTCTTCTCAAGGCCACGTAGGAGACAAGTCCAAATAAACCCATGCAGGCAATGAAAATTGCAATTCCTGAGAACAGACCGAAAATCCCTCCTACCCGCTGTTCTGAGCGATACATTTGGGCATATTCTTGATCGACAAATTTATAATTGAATGGTCTATTGGGAACCAGTTTTTTCCAAGATGCTTCAAGAGTTGCCAAATACTCGGAAGGATTTCCTGTGGGCATTTTGACTAGCATAACATTAGCCTGATCCGGATCAATGAAAATCACCATTGGACTCACTTGATGATGCAGGGAGTTGAAATGGAAATTCTTAACGACGGCTTTCACATGGGCCAAACCACCTCCAAAATTAACTTTTTTACCAATTGCCTCTTCAGTGGTCCAGCCTAATCGCTGAAGAGCTGATTCATTTAGAATTACCGGCAATTCAAGTGTGGAATCATAAGCAACAGATCTGGAAATATCAGTTTCTGAAAAGTTTACTCCTGCCAGAATCTCCAGTCCAATTGTGTTGACCAAGTCATTGTCCACAGAATAGCCTGTGATCATAAATTCGTTTTGATTGTCCCCTCCCGGGACAATCGAATAAGAAGCTTTAACGTGAATCGGCATGTCTGATGCCAATGAAATAGATTCAGCCGCACCTGTTCGAATCATTTCCTGTTTCACAGTTTCGATCGAATTACGCATGCTGTAGTGGTATGGCAAAGCAACTACTTGCTCTTTCTGATAACCTAAATTGACTTCCTGCATGAAATCCAGTTGGGACTTCACTACAAATGTGGCAATCAACAAGCCCATGGAAACAAAAAACTGGAAGACAACCAGAGATTTCCTAACCCATGCTCCCCCACCGACTTTGACTTTGTTTCCCAAAGCTTTGATAGGTTCCAATCCTGAAAGAATGACAGATGGGTACATTCCTGACAAAAGCCCTACTATCAGCACCATTAGAGCCAAAATCAACATTCCTTCAAATGAGAAAAGCAAGCTCAAATCCAAAGGAACTCCACCCAACTTGACAAACTGCGGTGCGATCAAGTAAATAATCAACAAGCTCAATATTCCAGCCCCTAAAGTCAGAATCATAGATTCAGATACAAATTGGCCGAAAAGCTGAGTTCGGTCCGCGCCCATCACTTTTCTCAGGCCAACTTCCTTGTTTCGTTCGGTGGCTTCGGCCGTTGCAAGGTTTACATAATTAATAATTCCAATGGCTATCAATAGAATGGCTACCACTCCAAAAATGTAAAGGTATTTCACATCTGTTCCTGGCTTTATGGAACTTAGTGTTTGGTCGCCTAAGTGGATTTTGGTGACTGCCTGTGTGAAAAAAGAGGTCTGGAATCCATATTCTTTCTGTTCCTCACCCAGGTATTTTTCTACCATTTGAGGGAGTTTAGCTTCAAAATCACTCAATTCCGCATCCTCCCGAAGTTTTACATAGCTGTAATAATTGCTCGGAGACCACTCGGGATTCTTTCCATGACGATGGGTTTTGAAAGAGGCTAAAAAATCAAAGTCCAAGTGGCTGTTGCTAGGAAAATTCTGCATCACTCCAGTAATCAGGTAGTCGTTCCCTTCCACTTTAATGGATTTTCCCTCCGCATTTTGAACAGAACCAAAATACCGTTTGGCTGTACTTTCTGTAAGCACTATTTGATTGGGTTCATTGAGCAATTTCCCCCGTTGACCTGCAAGAATTTCAAAGTCAAACACCTCGTAAAAGTTCTCATCAACATAAGCAAAGCGTGACTCTTCCTGATTTCCTTCACCAGCATCTACCATCACGGAAGTAAAAATACTGAGGTCAAAGACCAAGGTTCCTATCTCCACTTCTGGAAACTCCTCCATAAGGGTAGGAACCAAAATAGATGGCGAAGTACCTACCAATTGAGTTTCACCACTTGATGAAAATTCCTGATTGAGTTTATAAATACGATCTGCTCCGGAGTACATCCGGTCATAGCTCCATTCATGATGGATATACAGTGAAATCACAAAGAAACTGACCAATGCAATAGTCAATCCCAGCAAATTGATGCCTGTATAAAGCTTTCGCTTTTTCAGGTTTCTAAAGGAGACTTTCAGGTAATTTTTCCACATGGCTTTCGGATTGGAAAATTTTAAAATT
>CAYTXN010000287.1:0-4459 GCA_964441195.1 uncultured Limnohabitans sp. | reverse complement strand
CCCCCACTAACTAAGATTGAATCCGGAGCTTCAAAAAGTGTCTCTTGATCCACCCATTGGTAATTTTTTATTTTCCCCCGAACCAACTTAGTCATTGCTGGAGAAGTTTTGTCCGCGGTGTTCTTTGGATTATGGCTGTATGCGAAATAGATCCAACCATTTTCCGCGTAGTTTGGATCCAAAGCCAAATCCATCATTCCACCAACCAAGTCAGTTCCATAGATGAAAGGAATCCCGGTTACCCGTTTGGGATCTAGTTTGCCATCGACCACCCAATAGAGCTCCCCTTTGTTTCCGGATATTAAGGCGCGCTTATCATCCACAAACTCAATTCCCCAAGGGAAAACCAGTCCTTCGGTGACTATTTTCTCCACCTTAAGCGTGTAATCTTCGGTGCTGAAGGTCAGGGTTTCTGCCGATTTCTCTGGGGTCGGTTGCTTTTTTCTGATGCCTAAAATGTAATCTGTAAGCTCTCCAATTTCGTGGGTTGGTAAGGCATTACCCCATTTTATCATGGTCGTATTGGGAATTCCATTGCTAATTACTTTGCTGATATCGGCAGCTTCATTTCCATACTTTAAGCTTTCTGCCAAAAGAGAAGTGCCCGCCGGTGTTCCTTTCAGATCAGCACCATGACAGCCCATGCAATACATTTTATAGACCTTCTCTCCATTTTGAGCTGAAGCAGTAAAGGTGGACAGGATTAACCCTGTCAAAAAAATTAGGAAGTGTGAAGTTTTCATGGAATGGGTTGCTGAGGTACTGTTATATGTATATGGTATTAATATACGGAATTCTACTCGTGGGCTAATTGTATTTGATTTCGATTAGCTCAAACATGGATCACCTTACACCAAACATCCCACATTTCTATTTCTGAAAAAATACAGCCAATCCATCTTTCCCCGCTACAGCGATATCGATTTTGCCATCTCCATTTAAATCTCCCGTGGAAAAGTAAAGACCAGTTCCTTTTCCTTCTCCAAATGGCCCGTAGCTGATCACATTTTTGACAAAGGTTTTCCCATTCCACTTGAAATAGTAAAGTCCGATTTCATCATTTCCTCCTGGGTCTTTGCCGTTGTGTGCACGGTATCGCTTGCCGGTAATCAATTCATTTTGTCCATCCCCGTCCAAGTCTATCCATTCCAGTACATGATATTGGGCGTGATAGGGGTCGATTTCGTGTTTTACAAAAGTGATCGCACCTTCAGCATCTCGCTTTTGCTCCATCCAAAAAAGTCCATAATTATGGCCATTTCCCATGATGAGATCATTCATTCCGTCACCATTCAAATCTGTGACAATGATAGGAATACTCACATCCCCTAATTCAAAGGTTGGGTGAAAAACCCAATCTCCATACCGCAGATCCGGTGGTGCTTCGTACCAGCCAAATGAACTGATCAAGTCTCCCCAACCGTCACCATTGATATCCCCGAATCCAAGTCCATGGCCTTGAGTTTCGAACACCTCATACTTTTCAAATTGATTTGGTCCAACCCACTTGTAGAATGCTAAAGGTTTCCGTGGGGTATTGGGAACAATTTCCAGTGTGCCATCTCCATCAATGTCCCAAGCGCGGATGGTTTCGATATTGCCTGTTTCGGCGATGACGTGAGAAGTCCATTCCTTCCCGTTTCCAGGATTTTCCTTCCAAATGAGTGTTCCTTCAAACCAGCCTCCCGTGATAAAATCCATATTTCCATCCCCGTTGACATCCATCGGAATAGTGGAAAAATCCTCGTAGTACTCGCTGTAACGCTTCACTTGACCGATTAGAAATCGATCGAGGAATTTGGGACCCTTGTACCAATAGCTTCCGGATACCAAGTCAGGAATTCCATCTTTGTCCACATCCATTATTCCAACCGATTCATAGCTTTCGTAGGCGATCATTTGCTTTTCGAAGTTGATGTTTTTGGATTGGGCTAAAACCGAAACACTTGGAACAAGGAGTAAAAAGGCAAAAGGGAAATAGTGGATTTTCATAAGTTGCAGTTTGAAAAGCGCTTGGGTGAATGGTGAGAAATTGAAATTTCGAAAGAATAAGAAACCCGACCATCATGCTCCTTCTGCTTTTTTATAGTTAGAAATTGGACGTACTTGGATTTTTAATTCAAACCCAATGATAAATATGCATATGGATGATTTATTGGACTCTAAATTCCGAGCAGTCTTTTTGGTCCCCCCTCAAGTGCAATTGTTAGATTTGAGTGGACCTGCACATGTCTTTTATGAAGCTAAAGTTTTCCATCCTGAAATTGAAATCATTTTTATTTCAATGGATCGAAAAACAGTGGTCAAATCAAGTGCCGAGTTGGTTTTGTCTGATTTACATGATTTCGACAAATATGAATTGAACCCGCGAGATTGGTTAATTATACCTGGTCTAGAGTCCGCAGTTTTTTATCAGGAAGGCTTTTTTGAATCAATTAGTGATTTTTTGGAATGGCTAAGAACTCAGGCAGGAAAGGGAGCGAAAATTTGCTCTATATGTACGGGAGCTTACATTTTAGGGAAGGCCGGAATTTTTAATGGAAAGTCATGCACCACACACTGGAAGTATTTGAAAGATTTCACAAATAGATTTCCAGAAGTAAATCTTTTGAATGACAGGCTATTTGTTAAAGATGGAAATATTTATTCCAGTGCAGGAGTGACATCGGGAATTGATCTTTCATTATTTCTATTGGAAGAGGTTTTTGGTTCCTTACTTGCAATTAAGGTTGCTAAAGAAATGGTGATTTACCTTCGTCGAACCCAAGATGACCCCCAATTGAGTGCGTTTCTCCAATTTAGAAATCACCTTGAGAATCGAATCCATGAGGTACAGGATTTTATGGCCTATAATCTTGAGCAATCACTTTCTATGGAAGACCTCGCTGAGAAGGTCCATATGAGTTCAAGGAATTTAAGTCGTCTATTTAAATCTACTACTGGTATCACCTTGGGTGAATACCGGGAAAAAATAAGGTTGGAAAAGGCAGTTCATCTTTTGGCAGGTGGCGAAAAGATAGAAGTCATAACTCATTTTTGTGGGTTGAAGAGTTCTAATCAGCTTAGATCTTTGCTCAAAAAATATCGGAACATTATTCCTCAAGAGTTGTCCTGATCCTGCGTATAGTTGTCCTTTCCCATGAAAAGTTTTGATTCTAGTTTTGAAAAAAAATAAATCATGAAACTTCTCTTTTGGGTAATGATGGGAACTATGATTCAGACTTCACTTTTGGCGCAGGGTGGAAATAGTACCCCGGTCTATGTCTGTCCTCCCTGCGGCAACAGCTGCGATGCAAAAGTATTTTCCCAACCCGGCACCTGTCCCCATTGCGACATGGCGCTCGCGAAAAAGGATCAGATTAGGAAAATCGCCTTCTACCTTCAGGATGGGGTAGAGGTTTTGGATTTTGCCGGTCCTATGGAAGTGTTTTCCTACGCCGGATATGAAGTTTTCACTGTTTCAAAAACCAAAGACCCCATCAAGTCCCAGGGAATTTTGAAAGTGATTCCAGATTATTCTATAGGGAACGCACCGAAGTCGGACATCTTGGCTTTTTTCGGAGGCAATGCTACCTTGGCTTATCAAGACTCCGCAGTAATTGATTGGATAAAGAACCAGACAGAAGTTAAATACCACTTTTCAGTTTGCACGGGAGCTTTTATGCTGGCAGAGGCTGGGGTATTGGATGGGAAAAAGGCCACAACATTTCATAATTCTTTGAACAGCTTGGAAGCAAATTACCCACAAATAGAAGTACTTCGTGAAGTTCGTTTTGTTGACAATGGCAAGGTGATTACCACAGCGGGGATTTCTGCCGGGATCGATGGAGCCTTGCATTTGGTTGCAAAGTTTCAGGGACTCAACGCCGCAAGGAGGACTGCCTTTTATATGGAATATGACAATTGGGTTCGTGGCGATGGACTTGTCCTATCTAGTGATAATCCTTATCAGTTTGCTTCGACTGGTCCTGAATTGAAAGACTTTGAGGGTACCTATTCGCATTCTAAGTCCGGAGATTTTGAGTTGATTTTAAACCAAGAGGATCAAATTCTATTTGCAAAAATTCGGGGAGTGAACTACCCGATATTTTATGAATACGATGATGTTTTCAGTGATGTAAGTGGAGGGGAATTTATTTATTTCCAGAGAGGGGAAAACAGGAAAATCATTGGTTATAAAGTACAGGCTGATGGACCTCTTTTTCCAAAGCTGAATTAAGCAAATTCAAATTCTTTGGAGTTCTTTATTTCAATTAGAATTTAATCTTCAAAAGAAAACCTCCAAGCTGTTAACTAGGAGGTTTTCCTTGAGTTGAAACTTTCCAGCTGCTCAACGAATATTTTTTAATAAAGAACATGGAATGATGAATGTCGAATGACGAAGTATCCTAAATCCGACGTCCGAAATCACCAATCCGAAATCCTACTTCTCCATCGGATGCGCTTTCAACAACTCCTC
>CAYTXN010000286.1:0-4510 GCA_964441195.1 uncultured Limnohabitans sp. | reverse complement strand
TTTAAAAATCAGGTAAATCTATAATTAATTTTCCGTTTTGGGCTTTTCTGGGTTTGGTTTTTTATCCTTTCCTCCGACGCAACCTACGTTCTGGGTAAAAGGGATGTCATCTGGCAGGATGCCCATTCCTTCCCTCAAGTCCCATTCCTCGGCGAATGGTTTTTCCTTTTTTTGCTTTTTCATTTCTGTTTCTATTTAATTCTAAAAACGACAGTTGATCACAAATAATTTTAGAGATAAAAATAATCTTAAAGCCCGAGTTCCTATTACTCAATGTTTACAGTTATAGTTGCTCAGGTGGTTTATTGAAATTAAAAGCAGGCTTCTGACCTCGTTGCAATAGCTATCTTTGTGCATGATTGATTTTGATTTCCAAACTGAGCAAATCTCCGAAAAGCTCAAAACTCTCCAAAACCAAACCTCAAGCCTTAGTATTTACAGGTTATTTACGTTTTTTGGAACAGGGGCGCTATTAGTTTTAGGGGTTTCAGAAAACCCTTTTTGGCTCATCCTTGCCATTTTAGCAACTGCAGTTTTTATAAAACTCATTCAGAAAACCAATAAACTTAAAGATCAAGAGCAGATCTATCTGGCCTTGATTAAAATCAGCGAAAATCAAACGCTAAGACAAAATAGAACCTTGGAGAAACTAGATCCGGGTACTGATTTCTCTGAAAAAAACCATCCATTCTCCGCAGATCTGGATCTTTTTGGAAACCATTCGCTTTTCCAATTGCTCAATCATACCACCTCGGGTAATGGGAAAAAACGATTAGCGGACTTGATCAAAAGTCCATTTGATCCACAAGCATCAAAGTCTCGATCTGCAGCAGTTTCCGAGCTTTCGCAGAAGAAGGAATTTCTTGACTCTATGGAAGCCATAGGTTTGGCCTTCCAAAAGGGTGAAAAACCTTCTGATTCATGGATTAAATGGCTAGAGCAGAAGGAAAAAGCTTCTGCACTGAATTGGATTTTAGCTTTTTTAGGACCAGTTGGTGGTATTGTTATGATTGTCCTTGTATTTGTTGGAGTGATTCCAGAGGCGATCCTAGGACTTTGGATTTTAATCGGCGTTGGGTTTTTGAGCCGGGTGTTTGTCCCTTTGAAAAATGCGGCGGACTCCATCCCATCTGCTTCCACGCTTAAATCCTTTGGTCTCCGATCAAAACAAATTGAGAAAGAAAATTTCGATTTCTCCACCCTTCAGAGAGAAAAGAACTTTTTTGGGAAAAATGTGTCGGCTTCACATCAGTTAGGGCAATTAGACCGACTTGGGCTTTGGGCTCAAAATCGAATGAACTTACTTTATATTCCCATCAACCTACTGTTTTGGACAGATTTTTTCCTTTTTGTCCAACTATCCGAATGGAAGAAAAAAGTCGGTTCATCACTCAGCCATTTGCCAGAAAACCTGGAAAAATGGGAGGTATGGGTTTCATTGGGGGCTTTCGAGTCTCAACTGGAAGGTAGTGGAAAAGTGGAGTGGACATCCGAAATCACGCTGTCCGCAAAGGAGCTTTCACATCCACTGATTCTGCCAGAAAAGGCCATTCCAAATTCCATTGACTTTGACCATGCCCATCGATTAGTCATTTTGACCGGAGCAAATATGAGTGGCAAAACCACTTTTATGCGAACACTGGGAATTAATTGTGTCTTGGCCAATTTGGGTCTAAGTCCTTTTGGGTCAAGCTTGACTATGGGTCCGATTCAGCTTTACACCAGTATGCGAAATTCCGATAATTTGGGGGAAAGCGTCAGTTCTTTCTATGCTGAACTGAGTCGGATTCATACCCTGATCGAACGATTGGAATCCGGAGAACCACTCATTTTTCTCTTAGATGAAATTCTAAAAGGGACAAACACTCAGGATCGGATTTCCGGTTCGGAAGCTTTGATTCATCAGATTTTACAGACCAAAGGCTTAGGAATCATCAGTACACATGACATAGAATTGTCAGAATTAGAACAAAGTGTGGAGAAAGTCCACAACTTTTCTTTCCATTCTGAGATTCTGGATAAGTCAATTGACTTTGATTACAAAATCAAAAAAGGCCCTTGCCCAAGCTTCAATGCCCATAAATTAATGGAATTGATGGGGATTAAATTCCTCAAATAGTTTGAATTGGCATTTTGATTGGCTAAATCATATAAAATCAATTGTTTACCTAAATCAAAAAATCATGAACTCTTTATTGTATCTCATCGCAGTTATTTTAATCATCGGGTGGTTGTTGGGAGTATTTGTTTACAGTGTTGGCGGACTTATCCATATTCTTTTAGTATTGGCTGTCATCTCTATTATTCTTCGCCTGATCAGTGGCAGAACAGTCTAGGATAAAAATCCTTTTCACTTGATCAATCATGCTTCATTCTCTGAGAATCTGTTAATTTTGGTCTCTCTATGGCCAAAACAATTCAAAACCAGATTCTCGGAGTTCTTGGAGGAGGTCAGCTGGGCCGAATGCTCATCCAGTCCGCAATCAATTACAATCAAGATATTCACATTTTAGATCCTGATCCCAATGCTCCCTGCAAGGATATAGCACAGCATTTTGAGGTCGGTTCACTTAAAGATTTTGATACTGTCTATGCCTTCGGCCAAAGTTGTGACGTCATCACTGTCGAAATTGAAGCCGTCAATACGGATGCCCTCCAGAAGTTAGCTGATGAGGGCAAACGTATTTTCCCTCAACCTCAAATTCTCAAATTAATTCAGGATAAACGCGAGCAAAAGCAATTTTATCAACTGCACGGAATTCCCACAGCTGATTTTATTTTGACTGAAAATAGAGCAGATGTCCTCGCTAAAAAAGTTTTCCTCCCCGCTGTAAATAAGCTTGGAAAAGAAGGCTATGACGGTCGTGGAGTCCAGATTTTGCGCACAGAATCAGATTTGGAAAAAGCCTTTGATGCACCGGGATTGCTTGAAAAACTTATAGACTTTGACAAGGAGATAGCAGTAACTGTCGCCAGAAATGAAAATGGTGACCTCATCGCTTATCCAGCGGTGGAATGTGCTTTTCACCCAACTGCCAACTTGGTGGAGTTTCTTTTTGCGCCAGCAGAAATCTCTCCAGAGGTGGAGGCAAAAGCGCAACAAATTGCCAAGGAAGTCATTCTAAAGCTGGACATGGTCGGAATCCTTGCTGTCGAACTTTTTGTCACCAAATCCGGTGAAGTCCTCGTCAATGAAATCGCTCCCCGTCCGCACAATAGCGGTCATCACACGATAGAAGCAAATTTCACTTCGCAATTTGAGCAGCACTTGCGCGCGGTAATGAACTGGCCACTTGGCAATCCCGACCTGAGATGTCCGGCTGCCATGATTAACTTGCTGGGAGAAGATGGATTCTCTGGTCCTGCAGTTGTGGAGGGAAAGGAAGAAGCCTTAGCGGAAAAAGGCGTGTATATTCACTTGTATGGAAAAAAGCTTACCAAGCCTTTCCGCAAAATGGGACATGTGACCATTTTGGATGAAAACATAAATACCTTGAAATCCAAGGCGCACCGAATCAAAGAACTTATTAAAATAAAATCCACACCATGAACCCACAGGTAGGAATAATCATGGGAAGTCAGTCTGATCTTCCTATCATGGCCGAAGCGGCTCAGTTTCTCGAAGAGCTCGGCATCGCTTTCGAACTGACGGTAGTTTCTGCACATCGCACTCCGCAACGGATGATTGACTATGCGCATTCTGCAAGAGAGCGGGGAATCAAAGTCATTGTAGCAGGTGCCGGTGGAGCTGCCCATCTTCCGGGTATGGTCGCTTCTCTTACAAGCTTGCCTGTAATCGGAGTGCCTGTGAAAAGCTCCAATTCCATCGATGGATGGGATAGTATTTTGTCCATTTTGCAGATGCCAAGTGGGATTCCTGTTGCAACTGTTGCTTTGAATGGTGGGAAAAATGCTGGTATTCTGGCTGCTTCTATTGTTGGTGCTTTTGATGAAGAAGTAGGAAAAAAGATGGATGCCTTCAAAATCGGACTTCGGGAAAAAGTCGAAGAATCCGCTGCCCAGCTAGAGGTAAGAGGCTGGAAGACCGTACTGAAAAAGTAGGTTGGAATGTTGTAAGGTTCAAAAGTGGCAAGGTTTGCTAGAGTCCAATCCCTTTACACCTTCCAATGCGCCGTAAATCGTATTTCGTAGATCATACTTATCCTTCATGAACTGGCAAAAACCCATCAAATTTAAAATCGGCGACGTGGATTGGGAAATGCCCCTTTCTACGCTTCTGCTGTTACTTTTTTTGACTCTACTTCTGATGGCAGGAGGTGCTTGGTTAGGTTTCCGATTTGGTTCTGGGCAGCTTTAAATGTAATTCTCTAAATTGATGAGCCGATTAGGATTGCTAATCGGCTCATTTTTTTTAATATTATGAGCCGAATAATATATATAATCGGCTCATAAAATTCATATATTTGAGCTGAATAAGTTTATTAATTGGCTCATGAGCTACAATTGGCAACAGGAAGGCTGGCCGGAATTTGAGTTTACACCCGGAATA
>CAYTXN010000285.1:0-4528 GCA_964441195.1 uncultured Limnohabitans sp. | reverse complement strand
GGAGACTTTTTCCCTCCGGGCGAAAAATAAGCCCCGAAATTCGTTTTGTACGGATCCTTGTTTGCCGAAAAGCGAACATCCCGATTTTGTCGAAAAACACAGTCTTTTGGCTTGAATGCAGAAAGTTCCGGTTCCAGTTCCGTCATTTCCTTTAGCAAAACTGCCACGTCTTCCAGAAAACGCTCTTTAGTGTCCAGATACCATTTCTTATTGGAGTCCATCCAATCTTTATGATTGTTTTGTGCTAAGGCTGAGAGAAAATCGAGGTAGGGACGCATATGGAAAGTCAGAAGTATAATGTTAGAAATCTTAAAGTGGGATGTTAAAGGTTAACTTATTGAACGGTAATGAAGTTTCAAGTCTAAATTCAAAAATACAAAACTCTAATCATTAGGAACTTTTAGCTAAATTACACGTGTTGAATTTCAAAAAGCTACACGTGTCATGAATACGAAATTAACGCTTACCATCGAAAAAGATGTGATCGAAAAAGCCAAGGAATATGCATCCCAACAAGGCCAAAGTTTATCTTCCTTGGTGGAAAACTACTTCAAGCATCTAACATTTGAAAAAAAAGAAGAACCAAAGAAGGGCGAACTAAAACCACTTCCAGAAAGCTTCATGAAGTTGAAAGGATGCCTTAAGCATGAAGGAAAATTTGATTACAAAGAGGAACTGACAAAGGCACTGATGGAAAAATATGGGCTCTAGTTTCTTTCTAGATTCAGATGTGATTCTTGATTTTCTGCTAGATAGGAATCCATTTAATTTCTCTGCTGATGAGATTTTTGAAAAAGGTTATAATAAGAATATTCAGATTTTCTTTTCTTCCCTGACTGTTGCCAACATCCATTATCTCCTTCGGAAACAATATGGAAATGATGGAGCTCTAAATAAAATCGCAGAATTGTTGAGTTTCTGTCAAATCCTTCCGGTTACGGAAAAAGAAATCTTTGCGGCTATGAAAAGTGGGTTTTCTGATTTTGAGGATGCCATTCAGTATTTTACTGCCCTTCAAAATCCGGAAATAAAAGGAATTATTACCAGAAATTTGTCAGATTACCGAAAGTCTAAAATTTCTGTTTTTTCACCTGAAATCTTCCTTACTACTTTCAAATAAAATCTACCAATCCCTCCAGTTTCATCCCTCTACTCCCTTTTATCAAAATCAAATAATCCTCCAACTGGCTGTCCTGAAGCCAATTTCTGAACGAAAACGGATCAGGGAAGTAAAGTGCTTTGGGTGCTTTTTCCAGTGCTGAAGCAATCAGCTTCCCGGTGAAGCAAATCTTGTCAATCGGATATTCGCTCACGATTTCGCCAAGTCTGCGATGTTCAGCTTCGGCATGCTCTCCAAGCTCAAACATGTCACCAAGGATAACCATCTTATGCTTTCTTCCTGTCATCTGTCCAAAAGTTCGGATCGCCACTTCCATACTTGATGGATTGGCATTGTAAGCGTCCAAAATGATCAGGTTGCTGCGCTTCTCGATCAGTTGAGAACGCATATTTTCGGGCTTGTAGTTGACAATTCCTGCAACGGCCTTTTCCATTTCTACTCCGAAAAATTTCCCGATCGTCAGCGCATTGGCAATGTTTCCAAAGTTATAGGCTCCAATCATAGAAGTAAGATGCTCATCTTCTACTCCCTCCACTGAAAACTTCACAAAAGGATCAGCTCCCAGAAAATTCACTTCGCAGAAATCCCCCTTCCCCGGGTAAAGCATGGGATTCTCAAACCGCTTGGCCATGTTGGAAAGAATGGGATCCTGGGAATTGATAAAAACAGTCCCCTTGGTTTCTCTCAAAAATTGGAATAGTTCCGTTTTGGTTTTCAGCACTCCTTCCGGTCCACCCATCCCCTCGAGATGTGCCTTCCCGATGTTGGTAATAAATCCATGAGTCGGTTCAGCTATTTCACAAAGCTCCTTGATGTCACCCTGCTTATTGGCGCCCATTTCAATGATTGCGATCTCATGCTCGGGTTTGATTCGAAGCAAAGTCAACGGCACTCCAATATGGTTGTTCAAATTACCAATCGTAGCCAGCGTATTGAATTTTTGCTTCAAAACCGAAAGCAAAAGCTCCTTGGAGGTGGTTTTTCCATTGGAGCCCGTTAGGCCGATAATCGGAATCTGAAGCTGATGCCGATGATGATTTGCAAGCAGTTGCAGTGTCGTCAACACATCCTCGCAGATGAAATACCGCTGATCATCTTCGATGAAAAATTTCGGATCATCAATAACCACAACCGAAGCGCCAATTTCCAATGCCCTTGCTGCAAACTCATTTGCATTGAAATTTGGCCCTTTTAGGGCGAAAAAAATGTTCCCCGGATCGATTTTTCGGGTATCGGTGCTAACCCCAGTACTTTTCAGAAAAAGATTATAAAGAATATCCAGATTCATTTTGAAGGAAAATTTATGCCCAAAATAACGCAATGATTCACATCTTTGAGGAAGCTCTTTCGTTTTATTTTAGAGTTTGAATTTTCCCTCTTCATGCAAAAAACGATTATCCTACTTTTCATCTTAATCAGCTTTCCTGGTTTTTCACAAACGGTATTTGAATTTGATAAGGAAAAATCTATCGAAGTGTTCGGTCAAAATGTACCTATTCCATTCTCTCAGGGAATCAATTCAGCCCAAATCCAAACCATCGACCTCACCAATGATGGAGTGGAAGAATGGGTGATTTGGGACATCAATTCGCGACAGCTTCAGGTTTTTGAAAAAAGCGGTGAAAACTTCAGTCTCCGTCCCGAACTAAGCTATTTTTTACCTGCAGACATTAGCGGATTCTTGGTTTTGGCAGACTATGATCAGGATGGAAAAAAGGACCTGTTCACCTCAACTCCTTTAGGAATTAAGGCCTACCGAAATACTTCTCAAGGCTCCCAGATATCATGGGAGGTTGCACAGAATTTCCTCAAGTTGGATGAAGCCAATAATATTCCAGTCAATAACTTAGACACACCTCTACTTCAGGATGTGGACGGAGACGGAGACTTAGACTTGATCATATTTAATTTTGCACAGGGGGATTTCTTGGAGTTTTTCCGAAATACCTCCATAGAACGGACAGGCCGCCCTGATATCGACGGCTTTGCTTTTCCTGTTGATTTCTGGGGGAATTTCGTCTTTTGTGGATGTGGCGAGATCAACTTTGGTGAGCGATGTGATGGGCGACCGATTGATTTCCGACTACACCCTAAAGAAGGCAATCGAATCCAACATGCAGGTGGACACAGCATTCTATATGCGGATTTTTCGGGTGACGGAATTGCAGATTTGGTGATAGGTCGTGACGAATGCAGCACCTTGTATTATCTTGAAAATAAGGGGACTGAATCGAACCCTCTTTTTGCTGAATTTTCTAATGAGCTTCCATTTTATGGGACACTCCCTGATTTCCCAATTTACCATATTGGACAATTTATAGGGGGCGAATTATTTGTATCCTTGAATACCAGCGAGGCTTCTTCAACTTTTGGAATTGACTTTGCAAACTCACTGGTAAAAGTCACTCCAGATGACAATCCACCCAGCCCTTTCTTACAGAATCAGCTCTTTGATTTGGGAGAAAATACCCGCCCACTCTTTGGGGGAAATCAAAATTTTGGAGAACTCTTGCTGACCGCAAACACCCAAAAAGACGGACGTATCCGGGGCGAGGTGACCCGATTCAATTATACTGATAGGAATTTTCAGGTAATCGATACTGACCTCTATGGGCTTTCGGAATTAAATCTGCTGGACATCCAACTCATCAATTACACCAGTGTAAACTACACTGAATCCAATGGAAATTACTTTGTCCTGGCGAATGGAACCCAAACCAAAAATGGAATTCCTTCTCAGGTGATCTATCGGATTCAGGATGACGGAATCGAAGAATTTACGCTCTCAGGATTGACGCTACGAGTTGGAGATCAGCTTTCATTTTTTAGATATCAAGGAAAAGATCATCTCCTTATCGCTTCTCAAAATGGCAGACTCAGATTATTGTCAGTTGATTTTGATTCAGTTTCAGTTTCTGAAGAAGAGGTTAATTTTTTGGGCTTTCAGGATAATCCAGCCAATAGAAATCTTTCGATTGCTGTTGTAGCAAAAGAAAATCCAGATCTCTTTGCTGTAGATCAATCCGGAAAAATCTTTCTGATCAAGGATTTTATGAACTCAGAAGTTAGAGAAGAAGTCTTGGTGAAAATCGAAGATCTAAACCTTCCTTTTCGCTTAGGTCGAAATACTTGGATGACGGTGGTTCGACAAGATTTCTCTGACCAAGTAGATTTGATTTTAGGCACTAGAGGAGGTGGGATACTTTACCTGAGGTCAACTTCGCCTGGCTCACCCAATGAAGGCGATTTCTTGGTCAAGCTTTTCCCCAACCCGACAAGTGGTGTTTTCAAAGTCATTACCAATACTGCATCGACCGCACGACTAATTTCCAGCTTAGGCCAGATTCTATTGGATGAGATTGCTATTCCTGCCAACCGAGAAGTCGAAATCCTAGCACAAGGACTCAA
>CAYTXN010000284.1:0-4531 GCA_964441195.1 uncultured Limnohabitans sp. | reverse complement strand
TGTTTTCCTCCGAAACTCAAATCCGCGTTCGCTATGCCGAAACAGACCAAATGGGTTATGTTTACTACGGTAATTACGCCATGTATTTTGAGGTGGCGCGGGTAGAAGCGATGCGATCGGCGAGTTTTTCCTATCGGGATATGGAAGAAAACGGCGTGATGATGCCGGTACTTGAAAGCCACATCCGTTACCTTAAACCAGGAAAATACGATGAGCTTTTGACTATCAAAACAATTATACCGGAACGCCCTGGAGTACGAATCAGATTTGAATATCAGGTCTTTAATGAATCAAATGAATTGATCACGGAAGGATGGACAACTTTGGCTTTTCTTAAAAAAGATAGTCATCAGCCAACCCGACCACCAAAGAATTTGTTAGATTTATTGAAACCCTATTTTGAGTAAAACTTCATGCTGTGGTAAACAAGAAACTTTTCAAATGGAGATTGCGATTTCAGCTGAAAGCGAGGCATTTGAAAAAAATCCATTTTGGCTACCCAGACAAAAATTTATACGATGTCATTCGGATTTTTATTCAACAACTCAAGAAGGATGACATTGCTGAACGGGCAGGTTCCATGGCCTTTAGTTATACAATTGCACTTTTCCCCCTACTACTGTTCTTGCTAAATTTGGTCCCTTACCTTCAGGATTTTTTTCCTGTGGTAACCACCGAAAACATCTTTGCATTTGTACAGACAGTCATGCCTGATGGAATCTATGAAAATATCAGTACGACCCTGATGGACATAGTTTCCAAACCCAGACAAAGCCTACTTTCCTTCGGTTTCTTTTTTGCGCTTTTCGCCTCTACTCAGGGCGTAATGTCTATGATGGCTTCCTTCAACTCAGTATATAGAACGAAAGAAAACAGAGGATTTTTGAAATCCAGAATCATCGCAGTAAGCATCGTATTTGCACTTGTTTTGACCATTTTCACAGCAAGTACAGTCATGATTATTGGGAGCATTTTGATTAATGCATTGGATGAGATGCAGGTTTTCAATACCAATTTTATGATTTTTCTATTTACTACTTTTAAGTTTTTAATCTTGTTATTCGTCTTTTACATTGCCTCTGCCTTTATTTTTAGACTTGCGCCAGCCGTACATGATAAATGGAGATTTTTCTCAGTAGGAGCGCAACTCTCGGGCTTGCTGATTACCCTGGCATTTTATGGTTTTATCTTTTACCTGGAAAATTTTGCCAGCTACAACAAGCTCTACGGCTCCATCGGAACCTTCATCGCACTGATGCTTTGGCTCTGGATCACCTCACTTATCGTTTTGGTTTGTTTCGAAGTCAACGTGAGTTTTGATCTGGCTGAAGAAAAACAGCGAGAGCGTGAAAATCGTCGAAAAGTATTAGCCATGGCAGAGGCAACAAATGGATCCAAATCTTAAAACGATTTGGTCAAGGTTATTTTGCAGAAATAAAATTCCATTACTTTAGTTTCTCCACTTCCAAAAACCACCTTTATGAAATCGAGCATGACCCAAAGCGACACACAATGGGATGGCCCGAGCTATCGGGGAATGCATGCGAGATTCCATATGGCCTTTAAAAATCAAATTATAACCATATGAAACGGAATTTACTAACCACCAACCTTTTGTTGTTCTTTTTTATCTTACTTGGATGCAGCAAGCCGGAACCAAAAGAGATAGCAGATTCAGAAATCAACGCCTGGTTTGACACTGAATACGAAGAGCTGCTACAAATGAGTCCACTTCAATTGACGACCCAAGGCAGAAAAGACCGCTACGGAGAAATCGATGACATGAGTGAAGCCGCGGAGGATAAGCGTCTGGCATGGATGGAGGAAAGCGTGAAGGAAATGGAGTCAAAATTCGACTATAATCTGCTAAGCCCACAGGCCAAGGTATCCTATGACCTATGGAAATATCAATACGAAATTGAAAAAGGAGACGTACAGTTCCGGAGAATGAACTATGTTTTCAATCAAATGGGTGGTATCCATACCATGATTCCTACTATGCTGATTAATTTTCATAAAGTTGATGAAGCGTCGGATATGGAAGCACTAGTCTCCCGAATCAAAGAATCCGGCAGAGCTATCGAACAACTTCTGGAGCGAGCAAAACTTCAGACCGCAGCTGGTGTCCGACCTCCTAAATTTGCTTATGAATTCGTGATCCAGCAAGCCAATGCATTGATTCAAGGTCAGCCTTTCACCGAAGGAACAGATAATGCCCCGCTTTGGACTGACGCACTGGGTAAAATTGAAAAACTCGAAACTGACGGAAAAATCACAGGCGAGCAAGCGGAACAATTCAGAACAAGTGCAAAAGAAGCCCTTCAGACTGAATTCAAACCTGCTTATGAAAACTTGATAGCTTGGCTGGAGTCCGAACTTCCAAATCTAGAGGAATCACCAACCGGTGTGAGCCGTCATGAGATGGGGAATGCACTTTATGCTCATAGACTTAAAGCCTCCACAACAACCAGTCTGACTGCTGAGGAAATCCATCAAATTGGGCTGGATGAAGTGAAAAGGATTCAGCAGGAAATGCTTGCGATTAAGGATCAGGTTGGGTTTGAAGGTGATTTGCAGGAGTTTTTCAAATTCGTCAACAGTGATCCCCAGTTTTTCTTCCCCAACACGGACGAAGGAAGACAGGCCTATCTCGATGAATCCACAGCCTATCTGGATGCCATCAAGGCTAAACTTCCAGAGTATTTCGGCATTCTTCCCAAAGCCGACTTGGTTGTGAAACGTGTGGAAGCTTTTCGCGAACAGGACGGAGCACCGCAGCATTACAATCAAGGCACGCCCGACGGGTCTCGTCCAGGCACCTATTACGTACACCTTTCAGATATGAAAGCAATGCCTAAGTCCACTATGGAAGGTGTCGCTTACCACGAGGGAAGTCCCGGGCACCACATGCAGATTTCCATCGCACAAGAGCTCGAATCCGTTCCAAAGTTCCGAACCCAGATGGGTTTCAATGCCTATGTTGAAGGTTGGGCTCTATATTCCGAGGCATTAGCCAAAGAAATGGGCGGCTATCAGAATCCATATTATGACTTTGGACGCTTGGTCAATGAAATCTGGAGAGCAATCAGATTAGTGACGGATACAGGCCTTCACGCCAAAGGTTGGACAGAAGCAGATGCAATCAAATACTTCTCCGAAAACTCCTCCATCGCTCCCGGAGCTATCCAGGCTGAAGTTCGCCGGTACATGGTGATCCCAGGTCAGGCTACAGGGTATAAAATCGGAATGTTAAAAATTCAGGAGCTTCGGAAACTTGCCGAGACTGAATTGGGAGAAAAGTTCGACCTGAAAGCCTTCCATGATACCGTTTTGGGGGGAGGAGCTTTGCCATTGGATATTTTGGAAAAGGTGGTGAAGGAGTGGATTGAGGAAGTGAAGGGAAGTTAGGAAGTTGGGAAGTTGGGAAGTTAGGAGGTTAGGAAGTTGGGAGGTTGGGAGGTTAGGAAGTTAGGCAGTTGGGAGGTTGGGAGGTTGGGAGGTTGGGAGGTTAGGAAGTTAGGAGGTTGGGAGGTTGGGAAGTGGAAGGCTGGTAAAGGGTAAGTGGTAAGTGGGTATGGGTGTCAGGTTGAGCGGAGTCGAAGCCAGTTGGAGTGATCAGTTTTCAGTCTCAGTAGGCAATTTTGTCAGGTTGAGCACTGGAGCTACGAGAGTAGCGTATATCGAAACCCTTTCAGGCTGGTAAGTGGTAAAGGGTAAGTGGTAAGTGGATATGGATGTCAGGCTGAGCAGCTTGTCCGCCGTGCCTGTGCGCCTGTGGCGTGGCGGAGAGTCGAAGCCATTTAGTTGTTAAGGGTTAAATCATTAATGGTTAATAAGTGGCGTGAAACCGAATGGTTGGTTTAGAAATTCTAAAAGAGCCTAATAGCAAGAATTGAAGGAGCCGCTGAAAAAATTTAACCCATAAAAATCAGGTACTTAAAAGAAAAAGCGAATCAGTGCTTTGGATAAAAAGAGAATCCCCTTACTTTTGCGATCTCGAAAAGAGAGATCACAGCACAGAGGAGTGGCAGAGTGGTCGATCGCGGCGGTCTTGAAAACCGTTGTACCGTGAGGTACCGGGGGTTCGAATCCCTCCTCCTCTGCAAGACAAAACCCTAACTATCTGAAATATTGAGAGTTAGGGTTTATTTTTTGAATTTAGTAGCGAATTTAGTAGCGAATCTGTCTAGTTTTTGAATTCATACTTCCTGGCACCGTTCAAGGGCATCATCCAAAGAACTTATCCGCTATTTTATTAAAAAGTCTACAAGGAATTAAAAACGCCACAGCCATAACTGATCTAATCCTGAGATTGGTTTATCGGATTCCCTTAAATCTTTTCAAATTTGGAACCTCGAACAATTCGTACGGTACGAAGTGTGCGAGGCGTACGATAGGTACGAATTGCGATTGGCTTTAGAAACCAAAAAGAAACTTCAATGCTGCAAAAGACCCCAAAAGAAAAAAGCCAAAGGAACCAAGGCTAACCAGTCTAAACCCCTTCTTTGAAAGAAATGGCTTTTTCAAATGT